>JAYTJI010000393.1:0-3402 GCA_043731245.1 Methylococcaceae bacterium
GATCGTGTAAAAACGACCGTTACCAGACCCGCTACGTTCAGCGCGAAGGTAAATATCACCGTTCTCTGTGATTTGAATATCGGCGGCTGTATTGCCGTCACCTTGCCCATCATCCGGTTCATTCACGGAGACACCGACAAACTTTGTTATCGGATTGGGGTCTTGGTCATCGGTCGCCAATACCTCGGTATCAATAAGGATCATTTTATGATTGGGCGGCCAAAGTAGGGTGGGTGAGGCATTGACAGTCACGACAGGCGGCGTTGTATCACTCCCTTTGAATGCCGTTTCGAAAATCTCGGCCAGAATTTTCTTATAATCGCTGGCGGTTCCATTAGGCTTATAAAAATATAAACCGCCCGTTTCGTTTGCAATCCGCTGAAACACATCACGAGCGGACAATATGGGGAACGCCAAGGCTGCGGGAGACAAGCTTGCAGAACTTGCCGCACTTGATGCAACACAATCGCCTGACAGCATCACATTAACTTTAATCCCTAAATCCTGTGCCTGCGAAATAACTCCGTCAACACTGCCGCCTCTAGGTGACGCATCGGTTACCAAAACAATTTCGCCTGCACTATTTTCATCGCCTGTCAGATTATCCAACGCCAAATTGAGTGCGCCAAGTGAATCTTCAGGGCAATCGCCGCCTCCAGAGGCAAAGAGCGAGTTCACAGTGTTAATAGCTGCGTTTGCGTCTTCGGTGTTGGCAAGTCTGAGCGTAGGGCTGTCTTTAAAACTGATGACTTCATAAGACACCCCACGTTGTATTTGCTCAAGATCAGTATTATGAGAATTAATGAAATCGCTAAGCGCAGATTTTACTCCTGCAAGTTCACTGCCCATTGAGCCGGTATCGTCAATTACCACATCAACCCTCAGTGGAGGCCATGAGGATACTAAATTTGTGGTGAATTGTTCGCCATTGCAAATTGATTGATGCGTTGTTTGCATCACAGTAAAGTTAGAAGGGTTTTTTGCGCCTCTGGGTTGCTTAAATAGTGCGAAATTTACTTCAGCAACTGTAAGTGTCGCCGTATCAGTTGACAAAAAACCTTCTCTGATACCCGATTGACGTGGATCTCGCTCTTGTTGAGTTGACATAAAACCGCGAACAGATGCCATTTGGTCACTAAATGCACAAAAAACGGATGCAGTGGCACGACCTGTGATCGGGGCATCAGGGTCATTAAGAGAGGTAATATTCGCCGAGTTATCTGTAATGTGATTGGGCACTCCTGCTGCTTCAATTTCTGGGGTTGAAATTCTGACTTCCTTGGTTTGTTCATTGATTACATATAATTTTGTAGGGTCTAATTCATGTAAGTATTGAAAACCCAACTGATCAAGCATTTCCCCCAATAACGGGTTCTGTTCAACCATTTGGCGACTATATTGTTTGGAAACCTCCAGTATTTCAGGGTCTTTCAAAGCTGGATGCTTATAGCCAATACGTTGAGCGGATTGCGATGATAAACAACTAATAGCTAGCGCAATGAAGATTAATATCTGCTGACATTTTTTCATTATTTTCTCCTATTACAGTGGTTTGTTGAAAGCCGTTCAACGCGGGGTAAATTCTTTTTGTCTAATGTTATGGTAAGGGGACTCACTAACTCTAAATAAAGCTATCAAACCCGATTAAAACCACCCGAAGCAATATGCTTACGGCGTAGTTAAGCCGCCATACGACGTAACAAGCTTAGTACATGTGGCTAAACAAGGAGGCCATAAACCTAAAAAATATTGAATTACAAACTGTTCTGCTTAAAACGCCCAACGTTACGGTAAGGGGCACGCCGCTCACTGAGCCTAAACGAAGCCGCCAAACCTTGATAAAAAACCGAACTTCAAAACCGCCAACGGGCGGCGCGTCCATTTGACCGACTTGTTAGGCTCGGCAATACTCGCCAAAGCCAAACCACCACCAGCAGAAATGACAGATGTGCCACGCTGCGCGGAGGACGCAAGGAAACTAAACCTTGCCACTGACGTTACAAAACCTGCCCTCATTCTTTTTCAGATTTCATTTATTCCGACCACTTGACCGTCTTTGTAAAACCACAGATTACCTGTTGACGATGACAAATGAACCCCGCCAACCCATTTATCAATTGGGTTAGTAGGGTAAAATGAGGCTTTCCCATTCAGTACCGCTGCCCCAAACTGGGTAAGGGCAACTTGAGTATCTCGATAAGGGGGCTGCCCCCCTGAAAGTTCAAGCAATGGTTCTGGCAATTCGCTACTGCCCAGATGGCGTATTTTCTTGAGCATATAAATTTCCCCCGTCACATCGCTTTGTAAGTCTTCACCCCAAACATCCGCCATAATTCTTCCCGCTAAACGGCTACCTTTGCCGACGTGGGTTAGGATTTGGGTGTCCCAGAAGTCCAAACCTGACTCGCTACGGGGATAACGACGCAGCAAGTATCGTAAAGCGGGAGCTAGATGTTTATTCAACGGATGGTTTGATGAAATGAATTGCATCAAGGGCAAAGGGGTATCAGACGTTAGTGCAGACCAACCCGCCCGATAGCGTTCAATGTGCTCTTGGGTCAGCAATATCGGTTCTGGATGTACATGTACTTGTTCAGGATGAAGACAGCCCATTCCGAACATTGTCAACAATTCGCCGAAGTAAGTTAAGGATTCATACTGCACGATTCTGATTTTTTCGGGGTTACCACCCACTAATTCGATTAGATAAACGACAAACAAGATAAGTAATTGGTCTTCCAAGTTTGTGCCTGCCCAAATATAGATGTTATCAACCTCATTAAGACGATTTTCGTTATGGAGTAGATCAGTCTTTAGATCATTGAAGTCAATATCTGGATAATCAAAAAGTTTTTCTAAATAACATTGCCGGACTTGTTTCCATTCTTGAACACTGGCGCACTTGGGCGTTGGTCCACACCAGAGCATATCGCGTTGGATGAGCAAACGGTCTGTCAGGTGAAACATAACGCGTATCGGCTTTAGCGCATTAGGGTTAGGGTCTCGTTGGAGGAGCGGAATATCTTGCAGATCATAAGCGAGCTTGAAATTAATTCCCGCGAATTCGCTGGATATTATATGAATATCACTGTCAGAGATGAGCATAACTATATCTTGACTTGTAAGTGTGTTGAAAGCGTATCCCAAAAACTTAACAATAATGTATCAAGCTCTTTGTTAACGGGGAAAGGTGAATTTTCATCGACATCGGATAAAGTTGGGTTGCCCATAAGGCAACCCAACCAATGCGGCTATTGGTTGTGAGGCACGCCGACATCTACCGTGCCAAAGCCCACATTGCCACTCTTATCGGTTGCCTGATAAGTGATCGTGTAAAAACGACCGTTACCAGACCCGCTACGTTCAGCGCGAAGGTAAATATCACCGTTCTCTGTGATTTGA
>JAYTJI010000394.1:0-15763 GCA_043731245.1 Methylococcaceae bacterium
CCCATGCCGGCATTGCCTTTTGTGGTGTCAAACGGTTTAAACAAACGTTCGGCGATAAATTTATTATCCATGCCGGAACCATTATCGATCACTTTAATAACCGCTTGCTGTGCGTCCTTGCTTAGTTCCAGTTTAACAAAGCCATTATCGTCAGTTGCTTCTTGTGCATTTTGTACCAAATGACCAAGAATGGCGGTTATTTTTTCCTTTTCCCCAAAAACGTCATACTTGTCGAGTTTTGCAATCAGTTGCAGGGCTGGTTTATTTCCGGCTTGCTGTATAGCAACATCCTGAATAACCTCAGCAAGGTTAATCATGGTCTTGTTGTCGGTTTTTACCTGACCCTTTTTTAGCTGGCTAAGAAGATGTTCAATTTTATTGACTACATTTTCCAGAGTAGCGATGGAATCATCGATAAATTCCGGGTTGTATTTGTGTTTTTCTGCATTTTTTACAATAAGAGAGATTTGCGCAACCAGATTTTTTAGATCATGGACGAGATAAGCCGAAAGCCGGTTATAGGCCTCAAACTGGCGCGAACGGGACAATTCGTCGCTGGCATGACTGAGCGCTAAAGCGTTAGATAATTGCATGCCAACCGTTTTTAATAGATCGTGATCTTCCCAATTGAGTAATCTGGGTACTTTGGCTTGAGTCAACACGACAAAAGCAGCCATGTCATTTTGTAAAAATAACGGGATTATCAACCAAACATTTTTTTCTTGGGTACACCATTGTGATAAATCAACTTCATCATAAGCTTTAGGGTTATTGGCCAATTCAAAAAAATCGATAACCCATCGTTTGCTGGCTAAAAAGTGTATTAAAGATTGATCTGCATTGATCAGTTTTGGTGCCTCAAAACCTAGACGCTGTTCCTCAGACAGATAAAAATCGCCCTGTTCATTTTTTAGCCATAAACCGCCGCCTGCACTATCGACCAGGTCGGCCATGGTGTTGATGATAAAACCTGATAATTCGTTGAGGGAATTTAATTGGGTAATTGTTTTGCTAAGTTTTATCCACTCATCCCGATAATCATAACGGTAGCGGAAAAAGTGTTTGTTAAAAAAAACTTTGACCAGTGCCCTGACTTTGCCTGAAACAAATAAAATTAACAGCAACAATACGGCTAAAAAGGTAAAGATTAGCTGGGCAATTTTCCCCCAATTACCACCGAAATCCCTGATATAAAAGCCAGCCAGAGACATTAATATAAGGTACAGCCCTGAACCTAATAACACAGTGCTGTGAAATACTATTTTTCTTGATGCGGTGATTCTAATGGAATTATTTGTTTGCAGGCGCAGAATAGAAACCGCTAACAGTGGCACTATCAAGGCATTAATGAAGCCCCGTGAATTCCAAAGTAAAGAGTCAAGTTGGACAAACAATAATGACTTGCTGTAAACAATAAAATCAATAATGAATAACGCCCCCAGACTCAGGCATAGAAACTTAATTGTCCAGAGCAAATCCGAAGTTGCATTACGGTAGAGCTGCTCTACCAGCATCAGGCCAATGATGGCAAAAACAACATGGGCAAAAATGCGCAGATCCTGACCAAGTAACTGCTGGATTTGGTAGCGTAGGCCGCTGAATATTTCCAGGATAAAAATAAACGCTATTAACACTATCAAGCCATTTGCAAGCCTGGATTTAAACAATAATAAGTAGTTTTTGTTAAATTGTTGACGCGAGATTAGCGTGCTTAATAACAAAAACCAGGCAGCATTGCGCAGAGTTTCTAAAGGCAGACTTTCTGATGTGAACAATTGATCGTTGTAAATTAAAAAAGCGGTATAGCCAGCCCAAGTCAAAGAGGAAACTATGGCTAGTACCAAAGGAATTGCGACAGGATTCTTTTTTATGCCTATCAGTGATATAGGTAATAATAATAAATAGGCTGATGTGGCCGTTAAGTAGCTGTAATAGCTGTAGTTTTCCATGAAGCTCATGTATTTTCCTGCTGAAAAAACTTTAGCAGCAGGATTTAGACCTAAGAGGTTTTTAAAACCTCTTAGGTCTGCAAACACACCTACTATTAAATAAAATGTTATTAACAGTATCACTAACCTATAGTATTTACTGCTTTTTCAATGTCTCTAATAAGCTGACGGCGGCTTTTTTTTCTGAAAAATCCTTCTCTGCTTTAACAAGGGGTTCCAGTATTTCAAGCGCTTTTTGTTTGTTGTTATTAACAGCATAGGCTTTGGCTAAATGAAACTGGATGTCATTTTCTTTGGGGGCTAATGAGGCGGCTTTTTCAAGTATAGTCAGGCCTTCTTTGGGTTGGCCTTGATTAATCAGAATATAACCATAAGTGTCTAAAATTGCCGGTGCTTCAGGTGCTTTATCATAAGCTTTTTTTGCTAACTCAATGGCTTGTGGGTCATTTTTTTGTGAATAAAGGAAAGCCAGGTTATTTAAGGCGAGTACATTGTCAGGCTGTTCTGCCAGTATCGCTTTATAATGCGCTTCAGCTTGTTTGTTGTCATTTTGCTGTTGATAAGCAGTAGCCAGTTTAAAGTGAATAGCACCATTTTTAGGGTTTTTTTCTAATGCGTTATTAAGCAGTTTAACGGCATCAGGTAGTTTTCCCTGAGCATTCATTATGTCGGCCAAGGTAAACAACACCTTGTCATTGGGCTGTATTTTGTAGGCTTGTTGATACATATCGGCGGCTTGGTCGAGTTTTTTGTCTGCCAAATACACGTCACCTTTTAATAGCTTACCCAACACCAGTTTTGGAAACTGCTTGTCAATTTTATTGGCTAATTCCAATGCTTCTGGGGTACGCTTCAGTTTAATTAAATAAGCGGCTTTAAACACCAGGGCATCCGGTTTATCGGGCGAAATTTGGGTTGTTTCATCCAGTAATTTAAGCACATCCTGGTCTTTATCAGGGTGTTCGCTGAGTAGCTTGGCTAATAGCAAGCGGTTGTTAATATCTTGTTTATCGCTGTTAATGATTTGCAATAACGTTGCTTCGGCTAATGGCTTTTTGTCATTAATAATTTGAGCGCCGGCAAGTACAGACAGCGCTACGTTATTATCTGGATAACGTTTGACCAACTCTTCGCCTATAGACAGAATTTTTTCAGGCTGTTTCTGTAGGGCATAAAACTTACCTAAACTTTTTATAACTTCAATTTCTGCTGTTATATCGCCTTTTACATTTTCCTGCGCCGTTAGTAAAACTTTTTCAACTTCGGTATTGTTTTTTTGTTTATAAGCAATATCCGCTAACAGAAGATAGGCATTGATAACTTTGTTATTGATAGCTAGAGTCTTATCGGCATACTCTTTGGCTTTATCAAGTTGTCCGCCATCTAAAGCCAGTTTTGCCGAGCCAAGGTGCGCCAGAATATTACCTGGCTCCAATTTTATTGCTTTTTCATAGCTTTGTTGGGCGGCAGTTGTATCTTTCTTTAGTGTTTCCAGTAGTGCTTTTAAATTGTAGTACTCCGCTTCATTTGGGGCTTTTTTTAATAATGCCGAGATTTTGTTTTCAGCTTCTTCAAGTTTGTTTTGTTTTAGAAGGTTAAGCACTTCAAGGTAATTTGCTTTTTTATTGCTTTGTTCTGCTTTCTGGAACGCTTCTAATGGTGAAGTAGAGCTTCCCGGTTCAGCTGTTAGCGGTGAAATTTGATCCAGACTGCTAAAGTTATCTTGGTGATTCAGTGCATCATAGTTGGCAGCCATCACCAGAGAACTGGAAGCCAGAAGGCCTATTGCTATTGCATTAAGACGATATTTCATGATTAAGTTTTTATTTTTCATTAGCTTACCTTGGTTTGATAAATTATTTTTTAGTAGTGGGCGGTAATTATATTGTTTAGTCGTTTGTTCGCTTATACTGCATTCTCGGATTTAATGTGGCGTTTTGTATGGTTTGAAGATCAAGAGTTTAGCCGTTTTTGTATCATGTTTTAGTGTATCAGAAATTTCTTATGACAATTAAAGCATCAGAATTTCTAAAATATAGCATCTTCTTAGGTAGATTCCCCAAGTATTTTAGACTTATTGACATCCATATAGATGTCCTCGCTCAGGATAATGAGAGATATGCTTATCACGATAACTCATACTTTGGCTAAAGAACAGGGCGTTCATTAATGGAAACCAACTATTTTAATCCGGTGCAAACACACCAGCTTAAGGGTGTAAACCTCATAGAAGCCAGTGCCGGAACCGGAAAAACCTACGCTATAGCCATGCTGGTTTTGCGCTTTGTGGTAGAGCTAGACATTGCGATTGACAAGGTGTTGGTCGTCACTTTTACCAAAGCGGCAACGGAAGAGCTTAAAGACCGTGTTCGGGGCAGACTGGCCGAAGCTAAAAGGGCTTTGGCTGGACACACAGCGGGTATAGGCAGCAATGTACTGCATTGGTTGGCTAATCTTGACATAGGGCCGGAGTTGGTTAAACAGCGTCTGGCTGTGGCGCTACTGGATATAGATCAGGCCGGTATTTTTACCATACATGGCTTTTGTCAGCGTGTGTTGCGAGAACATGCGCTGGAAAGCGGACAATTATTTGATGCTGAATTGACTGACGATCTGGCGCTTATAAAACAAGCGTGTGCGGATGATTTTTGGCGGCGGCAGATTTATAACCGATCGATCTGGGAAGTCGCGGTATTAACTGCCGCTTATAAAACACCTGACCAGCTGCTTACCAGTGTTGATTTTATTGCCGATCACGTTAGCGTTTACCCTGCTGTTGAAAGTCTGGATACTGCGGTACAAGAGTTGCAACGGCTTGCCGGTTTAGCCAAAACCGAGCTGGAGCAGTGTGCGAAATCTGTGATGGATAGTTTTTCTGACCAAAAATTTAAGGTTAGTTATAGCGATGCTTTTGAGCATCACTATTGTTCATTGAAGCATTGGCTGGCTGGAGATACAACACAAATTCCGAGTAAAGAGGCTTTTGCCTTACTCACCGAAAATGGCCTAAAAGAGGCTTTAAATGGTACAAAATTCAAAGCCAATAAAACCCACACCAGTGATCAACGTAAAGCCGACTATTTGACCGGATTGGCGGTAAATACCGCAGTTTTCGATGCGCTGGCTGGAGCGCTCAAACACATTACGCTGGTTTTTCGCAGAACCCTGCTTGAAACCTTGCGCATTGAGCTGGATAAACGTCTACAGCAGCTTAATGTCATGTCGTTTGATAATCTGATTACCCGTCTGGCTGAGGCATTGCAAGGTGAAAAAGGTGAGCTGTTGAAAACTGAATTACAGCAGCGTTTTGAGGTTGCCTTGATCGATGAGTTTCAAGATACCGATAATAGTCAGTGGTTTATTTTTTCTTCTGTTTTTGCAGCCCCCAGCCAGTATTTATATCTGATCGGTGACCCCAAACAGGCGATTTACAAATTCCGTGGCGCTGATATTTATTCTTACCTGGACGCACAAAAACAGGCAGAACATCAATTCACGTTAGGAAAAAACTGGCGTTCACATCCGCAGCTAGTCGAAGCGGTGAATGCATTATTTCAAAGAGAACAGGCGTTTTTGCTGGAAGATTTGGCGTTTAATGCAGTTAAAGCAGCCCAATCTGCCGCTGACGGAGAGTTGTGTTTTAAAGAACAGGCAATCGCGCCTATGATGCTATGGCAGTTGCCGGAAAGCGATAGCAAAACAGGCTACTGGACAGCGGGCAAGGCTTCGGAGGTCATTAGTTATGCAGTCATTAATGAAGTCGTTGATTTATTAACGCAGGAATACACGTTACAGCCAGCCAACAGAACCTTGCAACCCAAAGATATTGCTATTCTGGTAAGGACGAATACTCAGGCCAGAGACTATCAAGCAGCATTGCGCATGGTCGGCGTGCCTTCAGTATTAAACAATACCGAATCTGTTTTTGCCTCACAGGAGGCCGTTGATTTACATGTATTGTTACAGGCGGTGGCTAGTCCCGGCGATAGCGGGCTGCTCAAACAGGCGCTGACATTAAGCTGGTTTGCTTTTGATGGACTGGCGCTCTATCAACTCATCAATAACGAAACTGCATTAGATGGCTGGATGTCACGTTTCTCAAGCTATTATCAGGACTGGCAGAAAGCCGGATTGATGGCAATGATGCAGCGCTTGCTGGCACAGGAAAAAATCCGGCCTAATCTCGCAAAAAATGTACTCGCTGAACGACAGTTGACCAATTTGCATCATCTTATCGAATTGGTTCAGCAGGCAGCTGTTGATGAACATTTGGGCGTCAATAAAACGCTGGATTGGTTGCGAACCGCTATTACCCAAGCAAGTAATGCGGAAGATCAGCAGTTACGTCTCGAAAGTGATGATGATGCAGTGAAAATTATCACCATGCACCGATCCAAAGGTTTGGAATATTCAGTAGTATTTTGTCCTTGTCTTTGGCAGCGTAGTGATCGATTGAATAGCGAGCGGCAGTTAATCAAATGCCATGTCGATGGCCGCATGATAGTCGATTTAGGCTCGGTGGATTTTGAACAGCATCGTGCATTAGCGTTGAAGGAAGAGTTAGCGGAAGATATTCGGATGTTTTATGTGGCGGTTACCCGTGCTAAATACCGCTGTTATATTGTCTGGGCTGATGTGCGTTCCGAGAAAACAGCCAATGATTCGGCTATGGCCTGGTTACTTGGTTTTGCAGACGCTGATTTTTGCCGGCAACAAGCCTTGTTGCAAGCGTTTAAAGATCAAGCTAAGTGTTCATTTGACTATCGGTTACTTGATCTGCCTGATTTCGAAACTGAAACCTGGGGATCAAGTATTTATCAAAAAACATTTGCACAAACAGAATTTCAGGCAAAAAAACGTAGAAGATCGTTATACACCTACTGGCAAATGAGCAGTTATACGGCTTTATCGGCATTAAGCCAGCACGATGCGCCTGAGTTACCCGAAGACAAGGCGAGAGAGCAAAAGGACATGCCTGTGGAGCGGCTGGAAGCGCAGGAAAGCATAGCTATAGAGTTACCCAGGGGGGCGCATACCGGGAATGTTGTTCATGATTTATTGGAAAACAATACCTTTATCGATCTGGCAAAGCGTAAGGATATTTCCATGCAACGAGATAAAGCCTGTCAGCGTTATGGCTTAAAACTGGTGCAGCCGGACATGATTGACACGCTTTTGCAAGCTGTTGTTGCAACACCTCTATCCGGCGAGGATTTATCTTTTTGCTTGATGAATCTGGAGGAAAACAAGTGTTTAAAGGAAATGCCGTTTTATTTATCCATGCAGACGATGGATGCCAGTCAAATCAATCAGATTTTACAGAGCACCGCTACATTTCAAACCTTGGACAGCAAGTTGATGTGCGGCTATCTGACTGGATTTATAGATCTCATTTGTGAATATAAAGGGCTTTATTATGTTATGGACTATAAAACCAACGGCTTGCCGGATTATCAAAATGAAACTTTAACCCTGGCCATGCGCGAACATAATTACGGCTTGCAATACTGGATTTATACGGTGGTGTTGCATCGTTATTTACAGCAGCGCGTACCTGATTACAACTATGAAAGCCATTTTGGCGGTGTCCGCTATTTGTTTGTACGTGGTATGCAGCAGAATGAGGCTATGAGCGGGGTTTATCAGGACAGACCTGATTTGGAGAGAGTTGAAGCTTTGGCGGCCTTGTTTGGGGAAAGCTTATGCTAGACGAAGCTAAATCAGTTAGTCGGCTAGATGTCGTTTTCGCACGTTTTCTAAGCGCACGTACAATAAGCCGGCCGTGGTTACAACCTCATCCCGTGTGATGATTAAAATCCCTATCAACATCCCCTAGCGTTTATAATCCCAACACCCCAGCCACTGCTCTAATAAAAGCCATGTACCCAACATTTGTCGGTAGAAAGCAACAGCTAGAAGAAATAGACCGTTTAGTCAAAGCCAAACAAGGCGGTGTGTATGCTGTTAAAGGCAATCCTGGGATAGGCAAAAGCACCCTATTAAGACATATCGCAGAGCAATATAAAGATAAAGGGCAGGTATTTGTTGATTTAAACGACTTACCACCACTACAAACGGCCGTTGAGTTTTTACAGTTTTTTGCCGAACGCGCTCACCGGTTAAAACACACTCAAGATGCCTTAGCCAAAATTAACGGCACTTATAAAACCGCTGCCGATTTGGCTGCACCTTATCATGCAGTGTTGACAGATGCTGGACGATTAGCCGCTGATGAATTGAGCAAAAATTTAGAGGACGAGGATAAAAGCAAATTATCAGGCATGGCTGCAATTTTCTGGAAGTTGGGGGTTGTTTTATTGGGGCTTAAACAGAAAAGAGACAAAGCCAAACTCGGCGACCCGGAACTCTATTTACTCAAGGCCTTAAAACAAGATTGCAAGCAACAGCCACTGATCCTTATAGATACTTATGAACGTCTGCAAGCGGCCAGCGAAATCAGTCAGCAAAAAATCAGCAGTCGCTACAGCCGTCCGCATGAAAATCTGACCCCCAGCAATGCCTCTATAAGTTTACAAGACTGGCTGGAGCGTTTTTTGCCCTTTTTACAACAGCAGGGCGCAATCATTATTATTGCCGGGCGCAAAACCGGTTATTGGCAAGCGCAAGCAGATAGTCTGGAACGTTTTGAAGACGATGATATTTTAGCTTTAGCCGGCAGCAGTCAACATACCGATTTGCAACAGGCGGTAGCCGAGCATCCGCAAGCCTTATTATGCGTGTTAAAACAACTGTCTTTCGACGGTATTCCCTTGTGGTTGCAGTTGGCGATTAATTTTGTCAATCTGGAATTAAGCGAGGGCAAGACGATTAACGAATTGGCAGCGATGGATAATCTCGATGTCTATTTTACTACGCCTGAAATCGGCACCGATTTGGATTCCGCCAATATAGAACATGCCAGTTGCAAACTCACTTTGTTTAAGCGGGTGATGCAGCACAATCTGGAGATTGCCGACCAGGCGTGGCAAATGGCCTTGCCAAGACGTTTGGATAAAGTGGTGCTGCAAGTGTTATTTGGAGAACGAGCCGACACCCTGCATGAAGCCTTTGTTAAAGCCGGCTTACTGCCAGCAGAGCGCATAATCCATGAAGATCAGGCTTTTCGCCTGCATAATGAGATCAGGGATTTATTATTGGCTTATGCACGCTATAAGAAATGGCTGGAAGCTGAAGAAAGCAAAGCTTTACATGGAAAATTGGCCGCTTCTTACACTCAGCGTTATCAACAGCAGCAACAGACACAATGGTTATTAGAGCGGCTTTATCATCAGCTGATGCTGGAAGATGATGCTGACCTGGAGGCTATAAAAGATCCTCAGCTGTTACTTACCATAGCAGTAGATTTAGAAGCGGAAAAGCAATACACCAAAATGAGCCAGGTATTGTTGAGGCTGATTGATATTCAGCCGGATGATGAAAACGCCTGGTTCGGTCTGGGCGTCGCTTTAGGCCAGCAAGGCAAGCCCGATGAAGCAGTTGTTGCCTTTCGCAAACAACTCGAGGTCAAACCGGATCATCAAAGCGCCTGGTACAATCTGGGCACCGTTTTAGTCCAGCAAGGCAAGCCCGATGAAGCAGTTGCTGTCTTTCGCAAACTACTCGAAGTCAAACCCGATCATGAATGCGCCTGGTACAATCTGGGCATCGTTTTAGGCCGGCAAGGCAAGCCCGATGAAGCCGTTGTCGCCTATCGAAAACAGCTCGAGGTTAAACCGGATCATGAAAGCGCCTGGAACAATCTGGGCGTCGTTTTAGGCCAGCAAGGCAAGCTGGATGAAGCACAATCGGCTTATGCACAGGTTTTACAGCTTAATCCTAAACATTTATTGGCACTCAGAAATGATGCAGAATTAGCTTTAGTGCAGCAGGATACCAAGCGTTGTAATGAGCGTATTCAGCAAGCGATGGTATTGGTGGATAACAAAACACAGGAATACGCCATCCTGCCTTTTCTGGCGTGGTTAGCTGATCCTGAAAGCAGCCATCAATTGGTGTTGGACGCCATTCAAAAGTTGGAACCTGCGGTTAAAATTGCTTGGAATTTTTCAGGCACTGAGCCTGCCATATCCCGTTTAAACCCGGAACAACAACAGATAGCCCGGCAGTTTATCGCCTATTTTGAAGGCAAAAGCCTGGACCTTTCGGGTTTATAAAAATCTGAAGTTTACATGGTTCTCGCACATGGAGCTAAATGCCCGCAATTAAGCCCCGGAAAATCACGCCGGACGGAGTGGCATATCCCGTCCGGCTTTGTTGCATCTGCTACTGAATGATATTAATCCTGGAAAGTAAGTACCCTATAAAATGATTTCCGAAGACCAACAATTTAGCCGTCTCGACACTGCTTTTGCCCGTTTCCTTGGTGGACGGACGACGTTCGGCCCTATACAAAAACAGGCATTTGAAAATATTGTGATGTCCGTATCTTATGAACAAAGCCAGGGACACAGTTGTATCCAGATAGATGGGCAGAGTAGGGCGTTGGTGCTTGCATCGGGGTTAGCGGTTTTGTCGGGGCTACAAAATACCGTGTTGCCTTTGGTTGTTGAGCAGGATCGCTTGTATCTGCATCGTTACTGGTTTTATGAAAATCGTCTGGCGATGCAAATTAAAGAGATGATTAAAGTTAGCTGCTCTTATGAAAAATTGGAGATACTGCTTGATAAGTATTTCCCCCTTGAGACTGATGAAGCCGACTGGCAGCGTGTAGCGGCATTCATGGCGATTAAACAGTCCTTCTGCATTATTACTGGCGGCCCCGGAACGGGTAAAACCACAACAGTAGTCAAGATTTTGGCTTTGTTGCAGGAATTGGCCGGGCAACCGTTACATATTGCCTTGGCAGCCCCTACCGGAAAAGCGGCCATGCGTCTTCAGGAATCTATAGGTTTTAACAAGGCTGCGCTACCGTGTTCTGAAACGATAAAGTCGCACATTCCAGAAGCCGTGACAACCTTGCACAGCTTATTAGGCGCAAAGCCGCCGTCACCGTATTTTCGCCATGATGCCAATAAACCACTGGTCTATGATCTGGTTGTGGTTGATGAGGCATCAATGGTTGATTTGGCGTTGATGAGCAAATTGCTTGATGCTTTAAGGCCTGGTTCCCGATTGATTTTACTGGGTGATAAAGATCAACTGGCTTCGGTTGAATCGGGTGCGGTATTGGCGGATTTAACCCTGGCATTGCCTAAGCAAACGGTAGAACTGAAGAAGTCACACCGCTTTGATGATTCTATAAAAAAGCTGGCGGTAGCGGTCAATCTTCAGCAGGATGATCGTGCCTGGCGGATTTTAAATGAAGGTAATGAAAATATAGCTGTGCTGAAAGAGGATTTAGTCGATTATGTGGCTGAACAGCAAGCCGGTTATTTGCAGCTGATTAAAGCGGAAGCTGAATTCGACGAGATTTACCGGGTCTTCAACCGCTTTCAGGCGCTTTGCGCTAACAGGCTGGGAAAAAATAGCGTGGCAGATATTAATCATCAAATTGAACAAAAGCTGTTCGAACAACAGATGATCAATTTATCAGGATTATGGTATTCAGGTCGTCCGGTGATGGTTACGCAAAACAATGCTGCCTTGCATCTTTATAATGGTGATACAGGCATCTGTATGCCGGATAAAGACCAAGGCGGAAAGCTTATGGTGTTTTTTCAGCGTGCGGATGGCAGTGTAAAAAAATATTTGCCGACCCGTGTTCCTCATTGCGAGACCGTTTTTGCGATGACGATACACAAAAGCCAGGGCTCTGAATTTGAAGAAGTGTTAATCGTTCTTCCCGAGACGATCAATCCGGTTTTAACAAAAGAGTTGCTATATACGGCCATCACTCGAGCAAAGAAAACCGTTAAACTGGTTACTAATGAGCATGTTTTTATGGCTACGGTCAGGCAAAAAATTAATCGGGTTACCGGTTTGGTTGATAAATTCCAGACTGAAGGCTGACTGCCCTGTTTCAGTAATTTCGCTGAACTGAAAATTTTGCCAATAACGTTAAGGCTTCTTTATATTCTGAAGCAGGTAAGACGCTCAGTGCCTTGATGGCTTGTTCGGCTTCTTCGTCCGCACGTTGTTCAGTGTAAGTAATGGCTTGGGTGCTTTGCACGATGGCATAAACCTCATTGAAGGCATCGCGATTGCCATTTTTAATGGCATCAATAATTATTTTTGCCTGGCTTTCGTTGCCTTTTTGAATGGCGTAAATCAAGGGCAGGGTTGGTTTGCCTTCGGCAAGGTCATCGCCGAGGTTTTTACCCAAGTCTTCCAGGCTGGCTTTGTAGTCGAGGGCATCATCAATCAATTGAAAAGCAATGCCGAGGTGTTGCCCGTATTGCGCAAGGCTTTCTTCTGTCTCAGCAGATGCGCCAGCGATAACGGCACTTAATCTGGTTGCGGCACTAAATAGAATGGCTGTTTTTCGGGCAATAACTTCGAGGTATTTTGCTTCTGTGGTTTCAGGGTTGTTGCAATTTAATAGTTGTAGCACCTCACCTTCGGCAATGGCAGTTGTGGTTTTGGAAAGGATTTCCATAACCCGCATATTACCGGTGCGCACCATCATTTCAAACGCGCTGGAATACAGATAATCGCCCACCAATACACTGGCAGCATTACCCCAAACGGCATTGGCAGATTCTTTGCCGCGCCTGAGATCAGATTCGTCCACAACATCATCATGGAGCAGTGTCGCCGTGTGAATAAATTCAATGACAGCCGCAAGTATCAGGTGGTTATCATTTACTCCGCCGAGTGCTTTGGCAGCAAGCAATAGCAACATAGGCCGTAACCGTTTGCCACCGTTGCCGACGATGTAATGCCCCATCTGGTTGATAAGAATAACATCGGAACTTAATTCGTTAATAATGAGCTGATCGACTGCTTTGGCTTCGGTAGCCGTTAAGTTTTTGATGGAATCAAAATCAATGGATGTCAGTGTTTTCGAGGGTGATTGTGAGTGCGATACCATTGATTTTGTGCTGAGTGTGTAAGTTTGCTAGACCTGCGAGGTTTTAAAAACCTCGCAGGTCTAAAAGTTTATGAGTTATTATAGCGCAATAAAAAGCTAACTGCTTATGCTATTGAATAAAGCGTATAAGTGTCAATAGCTTTATTGAGTCATCTTGGAGAGGCAGGTTTGTGTGGGTGGTATAAGTTTTAGTTGACTAGACTTGGCTTTAAAAATATAATCATCTGTTCACTTTATATTAGATTAATGCTTGACGGAGTTTGCACAGATGTATGCGGTAATTCAAACAGGTGGTAAACAGTACCGCGTTGAAGAAGGTACTTACTTAAAAATAGAAAAACTGGAGCTGGGCACAGGCGACAGCATTGAATTTGATAAAGTGCTAATGATTCAAACAGATGATGCTGTTAAAATCGGCTTGCCTTTTATTGAAGGCGGCAAGGTTACAGCGACGGTCTTGTCTCAAGGCAGACATGACAAAATCAAAATTATTAAATTCAGAAGACGTAAGCACCATATGAAACAAATGGGGCATCGTCAGTACTATACAGAAATCCAGATTACTGGTATTTCTGCTTAAGATATCAGGAGTTACAGATGGCTCATAAGAAAGCTGGTGGTAGTACCCGTAACGGCCGCGACTCTAATGCTAAAAGATTAGGCGTTAAGCGTTACGGCGGGGAAAGTGTAACAGCGGGAAATATAATCGTTCGTCAACGTGGAACTAAATTTCACGCAGGTGATAATGTAGGTTGCGGAAAAGATCATACCCTTTTTGCAACTGCTGATGGCAAAGTGCTTTTTCAGGTTAAAGGCCCTAAAAGCCGTAAATTTATCAGTATTGTTGCTGCATAAAATATATAGCTGCATTATAGTAATACATGTAAGTCGGATTAGCGTAGCTTAACCCGGCAGCTTTAAAAAAGCTCCGCCTTTCCCGGCGGGGCTTTTTTTGTTTTTATCGGTTGGTTTTGTATGTGGCGGCGTGTAAGTTATGAGATTTGTTGATGAGGCGGAAGTTCGGGTAGAGGCGGGTGATGGTGGTAATGGCACCATTGGCTTCCGGCGTGAGAAATATATTCCCATGGGTGGCCCGGATGGCGGCGATGGCGGTGATGGTGGCAGTGTTTATCTGATTGCCGTGGAGAATGTAAACACCTTAGTGGACTTTAGATACCATGCCGTGCATCGGGCGCAGCGCGGACAAAATGGCATGAGCCGCAATTGCACGGGCAGAAAGGGTGACGATTGTTATGTGCCGGTACCTTTAGGCACACAAGTGTCTGATATGGAAACGGGTGAGATCATCGGGGATCTAACAAAAATTGGCGAAACGCTTCTGGTTGCTAAAGGGGGGTTTCATGGTTTGGGCAACACCCGCTTTAAAAGCAGTATTAACAGAGCTCCGCAGAAAGCCAGTAAAGGCAGTGAAGGCGAGCATCGCGTACTTATTTTAGAGTTGACTTTAATTGCCGATGTCGGCTTGTTGGGGATGCCTAACGCAGGTAAATCCAGCTTGATACGCGCAGTATCATCAGCAACCCCTAAAGTGGCTGATTACCCTTTTACTACGTTACACCCCAATTTGGGTGTGGTCAGTGTTGATGAGTTGCGCAGTTTTGTGATTGCCGACATTCCGGGCGTTATTGAAGGCGCGGCGGAAGGTGCTGGACTGGGGCTGCAATTTCTTAAGCATTTATCACGTACGGGGTTATTGTTGCATCTGATTGATGTAGTGCCTTACGAGAGTATGGATACGCCGGTAGAAGCAGCCAGAAAAATTATTCATGAAGTCGAGAAATGGAGTGATGATCTGGCTAATAAGCCGCGCTGGCTGGTGCTGAACAAAATCGATAGATTGCCTGCTGAAGAAGTGGATGAACGGTGTCAGGCGATTATTGATGAATTAGGCTGGACTGCCCCCGTTTTTAAAATCGCGGCAATTAATGGTGATGGTACGAGAGCGTTGATGTTTGCCATTATGAACTTTTTGGAAGAACAGCGGCGGAAAGACAGTGAGCAGGAATGATTTTGCAAAAGTTAAGCGCATTGTTGTCAAGATAGGCAGCTCATTACTGACTAAAGGTGGTCTGGGGCTTGATAAGGCCGCCATCACTGACTGGGTCAAGCAAATGGCGGGCTTAAGAGAGCAATCCATTGATGTGGTGCTGGTTTCTTCGGGTTCAGTGGCGGAGGGCATGAGTCGCTTGGGCTTAAAAGTAAGGCCAAAGACTTTGCACGAGTTACAGGCGGCAGCGTCAGTCGGTCAAATGGGACTGGTGCGGGTATTTGATGATAATTTTCAGCAGCATGGATTACATGCGGCGCAGGTATTGCTCACCCATGATGACTTGTCTAACAGGCAGCGTTATTTGAATGCCCGTAGCACTTTATTGACCTTGCTAAAGTTTGGTGTCGTGCCGGTGATTAATGAAAATGATGCCGTTGCCACTGAAGAAATTCGCTTTGGTGATAATGATACTCTGGCGGCATTGGTTGCTAATCTGGTTGAGGCTGAACTGTTGATCATTCTGACCGATCAAAAAGGCTTGTTTACCGGTGATCCCACTTTGTATCCTGATGCACAATTAATTTCCGAGATTAGCGTTAACGATGATCGGCTGGAAAAAATGGCCGGTGATAGCCGTAGTGGTCTGGGTCGGGGCGGCATGTATACTAAAGTGCGTGCGGCGCGATTGGCGGCCAGATCTGGCGCGGCCACTGTCATAGCGGCGGGTGCAGTTGATGATGTGATTACTAAGGTGATTTCCGGTGCTGATCTGGGCACTTATTTTTTGCCGGATATAGAACCTCTGGTGGCAAG
>JAYTJI010000395.1:0-7864 GCA_043731245.1 Methylococcaceae bacterium
GGGCGACAAGGCTGCATTCGATCTTTTGGTGATTAAATATCAGCATAAGATCATTCAGTTGGTGAATCGCTATGTCAAAGATCCCAGCGAGGCGCAAGATGTGGCGCAGGAAGCTTTTATTAAAGCCTATCGGGCACTGGGTAATTTCAGAGGCGACTCTGCTTTTTATACCTGGTTATATCGTATTGCTATTAATACGGCAAAAAACTATCTGGTATCACGATCAAGAAGAAGTTCTGATTATCATGTGGATATACAGGATGCAGAAGCCCTTGAAAATGCACCTCAGTTGCAGGGTATGGAAACGCCCGAGAGGCTTTTATTAAATCAGGAAATAATTGATACAATTAAAACAGCAATTGAAACTCTACCCGAAGAAATGCGCACAGCCATTATGTTGCGTGAGTTTGAAGGCATGAGTTACGAGGAAATTGCTGAAGCAATGGATTGTCCGGTTGGTACGGTACGGTCACGCCTTTTTAGAGCGCGTGAGGCGATCGATATTATGTTAAACCCTTTGCTCGAACACGGTGATTTTTGATGCCTGAAGATTTTAATCAAAAGATTTCTCAATTTCTCGATAATGAACTGGATGATGTCCAGGCATTGAGTTTATTGAAAAAAATGCAGATGCAGCCGGAGTTGCAAGACAAGTTGAATCGTTATGAGGCTATAAGCCACGCAATGAAAACGGAGGCTTTTTTATTAACAAAAGCAGATTTTTCAACAAAAATACATCAGAAAGTCCAGCAAGAACCGCTTTATTTATTACCTCAACGTAAAATATTTAAACGGAGCCACAAACAAATAGCAATGGCTGCATCCATTGCTATTGCCGCAGTTATTGCGGGGCGTAGCAGCTTGAATCACCAGAGTCCGCAGCCTACACCAGCAATCCAATTGGCTCGGCAGCAAACACCTCAACAGTTAGTCCAGCCCGTCGTTGATACAAACAAGGCGCCTCTCAATAAACGCATTAATGATTATTTACAGGCACATAATAGTAGTGTTTATACAAATGGCGAGTCTATCGTCCAGCCCTATACCAGAGTTACGGCTTATAATCAAAAATGACTGAGGTTAAATTTTTTTTTGCGCTACTGCTGTTGTCAACAGGAAATGTTCTGGCAAGAGAGCCTGAGCTAAATGCCCTGCAACTATTGGTAAAAATGAACCATGCTATGGAAGTCTTGAACTATCAGGGCACAGTTGCGTTTTTTAAAAATAATAAGCTGGAGCCTATGAAATATATCCACGCAGCTGCAAAGGGTGTTCAACAGGAGCGGCTGTTGTCATTAAATTCCCCGTTGCGTGAAATTACCAGAGACGCCGGTAAAGTAAGTTGTTTGTTTAAGGAATCACAGCAAACAATTATTGATCATCGACCTTTTGAACGGTCTTTCCTGGTTGATGTGCCTAAAAACCTGGATGAAATGGCGGCCATTTATCAGTTCGAGATAGTGGGTGAGGAAAATATCGCTCTGCTGCCTAGCTACGTTGTTGCTATTCAACCAAAAGATAACGCCAGATATTCCAGAAGAATATGGATAGGAAAGCAACAGTTTTTACCGCTTAAAGTAGTTGTTTACGATAATTCAGGCATTCCTCTGGAGCAGATTGTTTTCACTGAGATAGAAGTAAAAGACACGCTGCCTTTTGCCGACATTAAAGTTTCGGATGCTGCTCATTCAGCCCGGCATATCCATGAGTTAGAACCGCTATCGACAGATCATGCAGCCTTTTTTTTGACAGCTCTTCCGAAAGGCTTTCGGGAAGTATTTTTTATTCGTAAACCTATGCATAATGGCGGACAGCCTGTTGATCATCTGTTGCTAAGCGACGGCTTTACTACTGTGTCAATTTATATGGAAAACAAAAACGCAGGGATGCAATCCGGGCTTCAATCGGTCGGGTCTGTCAATTCTTATAGCCGAACAATAAGCAATTATCAGCTCACCGTAATGGGCGAAGTACCGGAAGAAACTGTCAAATTGATTGCAGATGGCATCAATCTTCGGGATTTGCAGGAGTAAATTACCATGCTTAAGCTAAATGTAGTTGGCATCAGCGCGATACAAAAATAGTAGTAATCGCGCGACACTTTTGCCCAGGTTGTAATAGATTGTAGGATTAATCAGCAGTACGTAATTTAATGTTTTATCAATAGTTTGGAATGGAGATTTTATGCTCAAAAAATTTGGTTTGTGTGTGTGCCTGGTTTTTCTTTTTAATCGAAATGGTTTTGCGCAATTGCCAGACTTTACCGAAATGGTAAAAACCAATGGCGTAGCGGTGGTCAATATTAGTACCACTCAAAAAGCCAAGCCTGAACCTGCTGAAGGTACTCAGAAAGAAGTTCCCATGCCTGAGGGAATGCCGCCTGAAATGGAAGAGTTATTCAAGCATTTTTTTAATAATCCTGATGGCGGGGGTTATGGCGGTGGAGATACCCAATCATCAGGATCGGGCTTTGTTATTTCTAAAGATGGCTATGTGCTAACTAATCATCATGTGGTTAAAGACGCGGATGACATCGTAGTTAAATTCTCGGATAGACGTGAATTGACAGCTAAACTCATCGGCTCCGATGCACGTACCGATGTTGCCCTATTAAAAGTGGATGCCACTGATTTACCCGCAGTCACTATTGGTGATCCCAACAAACTACAAGTAGGTGAGTGGGTTTTGGCTATCGGTTCACCATTTGGCTTTGAACAGTCAGTGACGGCAGGTATAGTCAGTGCTAAAGGACGCAGTTTGCCTGGTGGCAATTATGTACCGTTTATTCAGACGGATGTGGCGATCAATCCGGGCAACTCAGGCGGGCCATTGTTTAATATGGATGGTAAAGTTGTAGGCATTAATTCCCAGATTTATAGCCGTACCGGTGGTTTTATGGGGCTTTCGTTCTCGATTCCCTTGGATGTTGTGATGAATGTTGTTGAGCAAATAAAAAAGAATGGTAAAGCTACCCATGGCTGGTTAGGTGTACAGATTCAAGATGTGACCCGGGACTTGGCTGAATCTTTCGGCATGAAAAAACCACAGGGCGCATTAGTCTCTAAAGTGATTCCTGGCAGTCCGGCTGAAAAGGCGGAATTGCAGATTGGTGATATTATTACTGAGTTTAATGGGGTGGCCATTGAAAAATCCGGCGACCTGCCGCCTATGGTGGGCGTAACACCCATCAATAATAGAGCAAAGCTAAAAGTTCTCAGACAAGGTGATGAGAAAACAATAGACTTCAGTATAGGGCTTTTACCCGAGCAGATAGATAAAGTAGCGGACATCAAAACTAAGAAGGTTAAGCCCACCAATAGGTTGGGGGTGAATGTTAGCGATTTAACCGCAGAGGAAAGGGAGGCCGCGCAGGTTGCTAAAGGCGGTGTCTTAGTTCAAGATGTTGGCAGTGGCGCTGCAAAAAATGCAGACATTCAACCGGGCGATGTTATTTTACGCATCAATAACAATGTTGTTCGTGATGTTGCAGATTTTGAAAATACAATCAAAAACTTACCCGTTGGTAAGTCAGTCGCTATGTTAATTCAGCGTCGCGGTAATCCAGCCTTTTTGGCATTTAAAATAGATAAATAACATCTGTGTTTCAATAATCATAAAAAAAACGGCGGATTCACTCCGCCGTTTTTGTAACTAATAGTTCGGCAATAATTCTTTTCCGGCAACAACTATTAACTAGGTGGTGGGTTAAACCTGTTTAGATAGCTTTGTCGGCTTATGCCTGTGCGTTGCGTATATTTTGGAGTGGCAAACCTAGGTTTGCCACTCCGGCCCAGTAATCAAGTTACAGATTTAACCCACTACCTATTAACTATACTTACCAACCTAAGCCCATTTGGTTTAAAATTGCCCCTTAAATCGATACCCTGTGTATCTTGATTATTTTCTTAAACAATGCAAACAACACCATCGGAAACTTTAAACACATTATCGACCTTGCGTGATTATATACGTTGGGCTGCCAGCCGGTTTACACAAGCCAAAGTTAGTTTTGGTCATGGTACAGTTACTGCTCTTGATGAAGCGGTGGCGTTGGTATTACATACTGTTTATCAGCCCTATAATCTGGCTGAAGCCTATCTGGATACTGTGCTAACAATGAGCGAGCGCCAAACGGTCATTGATATTGTTGATAGACGTATTAATGAAAGAATTCCCGCAGCCTATTTAACAAATGAAGCCATTTTTGCAGGCCTTTCTTTTTATGTGGATGATAGGGTACTCGTGCCAAGATCGCCTATTGCAGAATTAGTCGAACAACGATTTTCTCCCTGGATAGATGAAGACCAAGTGGGACGTATTCTGGATTTATGCACTGGCAGTGCCTGTATTGCCATAGCCTGTGCTTACGCTTTTCCAGATGCTTTGGTGGATGCAGTTGATTTGTCTGCCGATGCCCTGGCGGTCGCTGAAATCAATATTGAAAACCACCGGTTATCCGACTCGGTGATACTTTATCAGTCAGATATATTTAAAGAACTGCCCGCCGCCCGTTACGATGTTATCGTCAGTAATCCGCCCTATGTGTGCCATGAAGAATGGGAGCAACTGCCTCAGGAATTTCGTGCTGAACCGGATATGGGTTTTAAGGGCGGGCACACTGGCCTGGATATTGTTCTTCACATTCTGGTTGATGCCGATGATTATCTCGCGGAGCAGGGGGTTTTGATTGTGGAAGTGGGTAGCAGTGCGGAAACACTACAAAACACCTTCCCCGATGTGCCTTTTTACTGGCTGAATTTTGAGCGCGGCGGTGACGGCGTTTTTCTGCTGACAGCTGAACAGGTTCATTACTATCACGAATTATTTATAGCGGCCTTAAATTAATATGTCTGGAAATACCATAGGAAAACTGTTTACCGTCACCTCGTTTGGTGAAAGTCATGGCCCTGCTATCGGCTGTATCGTCGATGGCTGCCCTCCAGGAATGGCATTATCAGAAGCTGATTTACAGGAAGATCTTGATCGCAGAAAACCGGGGACATCACGGCATACCACGCAACGCCGTGAAGCGGATGAAGTTAAAATTCTGTCAGGTGTGTTCGAAGGTAAAACGACAGGCACGCCGATTGGCCTGTTGATTGAAAACACCGATCAACGCTCAAAAGATTATTCCAAAATTGCGGACACATTCAGGCCCGGTCATGCGGATTATACTTATCAGCAGAAGTATGGTTTTCGGGATTATCGAGGGGGAGGGCGCTCATCCGCGCGTGAAACGGCGATGCGCGTTGCCGCCGGAGGTATCGCCAAAAAATACCTCAAAGAGCAGGCGGGTGTAGAAATTCGCGGTTATCTGTCACAACTGGGGCCGATAAAAATCGAAAAACTGGATTGGTCTATTATTGATAGCAACCCATTTTTCTGCCCTGATGCGGATAAGGTCGCAGAAATGGAAGCTTATATGGATGCTTTGCGCAAGGAAGGCGAATCGATAGGCGCGAGGATTGAGGTGGTTGCAAGCAACGTACCGTCTGGTTTAGGCGAACCTATATTTGACCGTCTTGATGCCGACTTGGCTCATGCTTTAATGAGCATTAATGCGGTAAAAGGCGTGGAAATAGGCGACGGATTTGACTGCATCAACAGCAAAGGCACACAATTTCGTGATGAAATGACGCCAGCAGGTTTTTTGAGCAATCATGCCGGTGGTATTTTAGGTGGTATTTCCAGCGGCCAAAATATCACTGCCAGTATCGCCTTAAAACCTACCTCCAGCTTGCGGTTGCCAGGTAAAAGTATCAACCAGCAAGGTGAGGCGATTGACGTCGTTACCAAAGGCCGCCATGACCCATGCGTAGGTATACGCGCCACACCAATTGCCGAGGCGATGATGGCAATAGTGCTTATGGATCATTTTTTACGGCATCGGGCGCAAAACATGGGTGTTGTTTCAGGGTTGCCGATTTTGCGGTAATCCCTTGCGGCTGCCATTTTTAATGGTGATATTTTTGAGGGCATCCACAAGGGATACCCCTACATGAATAATTAAATGTCTGTTCCATACTGGCGACTGTCCGGCTTCTACTTCTTTTATTTTGCAACCTTAGGCGGATTTTTACCGTACTGGAGTCTTTATTTAAAAGATAGCGGCTTTAATCCCATTGAAATTGGTGAACTTTCTGCGTTGCTGGTAGCCACAAAAATCATCGCCCCCAATCTATGGGGCTGGATTGCCGACCATACCGGAAAAAGTCTACGCATAATTCGTATTGCTGCATTTTTTGCGGCTTTGCTCTTCGCCGGTTTTTTAGTTGCCCAACATTATTTCTGGTTTGCCTGGATAACTATAGCGTTTAGTTTTTTTTGGAATGCTGTGTTGCCACAATTTGAGGCAGTCACTTTGTTCCACTTAAAAAATGAACCTCATCGTTATAGCCAAATAAGACTCTGGGGATCGGTCGGTTTTATAGTTACAGTGTTGGGCATAGGATGGCTACTGGACAGTCAACCAGTTGCACTACTTCCATACGTGATTACTGCTTTGTTGGTTTTAAGCTGGTGGGTTACCTTAATCACCCCTGAAGCTAAAACTATTCATCATGAGGCAGCCGCTCTCGGTATGCTGCAAATTATAAAAAAACCGGAAGTTTTGGCTTTTTTTGTGGTTAATATACTGCTACAAATGGCGCACGCACCTTATTACGTTTTTTATTCCATCTATTTGAAGCACTATCATTATTCGGCAACGATAACAGGGCTACTCTGGGCGCTGGGTGTTTTAGCCGAGATTGTCTTATTTTTGTACATGAGGCGTATGCTAAAGCACTGTACTTTAAGAGGCGTGTTGCTGCTCAGTTTGCTGTTAGCCACAGGCCGCTGGCTAATAATTGGTTACTTTCCTGATCATTTAAGCTTGCTGATTCTTGCCCAATTATTACATGCCGCAACCTTTGGTGGTGCGCATGTCGTGGCTATCCATCTGGTCCATTGTTATTTTGGCCGACAGCATCAAGGCAAAGGCCAAGCCTTATATAGCAGCCTTAGCTTCGGTTTTGGCGGCATGGTGGGCAGTCTTTACAGTGGCTATTACTGGGAGTTATTAGGCTCAAGATTTGTTTATTCTACGGCGGCAATATGCTGCGGGGTTGCCTTTGTGATTGCTTATATCTGGGTAGGTCGGGAAAATGCTTAAAATACAGCTGTATTAGGTTAAAATAAGCGGAGATTATCTGTAGGGGCAACTTCGCCTGTACACCCTTAAGTCTTGATTTACTTTATTTAGGAAAAAATGTGTTTGAAATAATAATAAGCGGCGGTTGGATGATGCTGCCCATCATTTTGTGTTCAATTGTCGCAATGGGCATTATCGCTGAACGTTTCTGGTCTTTACAAAAAAAGAAAATTTTACCGATGGAATTGGTTCCTCAAGTGTGGCGATTATTCCAGGATAATAAATTGGATGCTACTGCCATACGTCGATTGAAAGTAAGCTCACCTCTAGGCTGCATTTTAGCGGCAGGTCTTGCTAATAGGGGTCATGGCAGGGATGTTATGAAAGAGTGTATTGAAGAAACAGGCCGAAAAGTAGTGCATGAGTTAGAACGCTATCTTAATACCCTGGGGACTATCGCAACGATTAGCCCACTATTGGGTTTGTTAGGAACCGTGTTTGGTATGATAGATATATTCTCTTCTCTTATGCAGCACGGTTCTGGAGATCCCAGCGTTTTAGCAGGAGGGATTTCAGTAGCACTCATTACCACGGCAGCAGGATTGACCGTAGGTATTCCCAGTTTAATTTTTCATCGCCATTTTGAAAGGTTGGTGGATGAATACGTAGTTGATATGGAAGCCGAGGCTCTGAAACTGATCGATATTCTGCATGGGGATAGAGAGGAATCCT
>JAYTJI010000396.1:0-8056 GCA_043731245.1 Methylococcaceae bacterium
CTTTAAATAGTGAGCCTGTTACTCCTGTTACATTTAGACCAATAAGTACCAAGAATACAGAAAAAGCTACAATAGAAAGTGTGCTTGCTGTAAGATATACCCAAGGCATTGTTGCTACCCAACATAGAATGCAAAAGATGTTAAAGTAATTTAGTGTTTTATATGTCATAATCTTTTGTTGTTTAATGTTTAATATTGGTCAGTTATAAGGGGGTCGAACCCTTGCCTCCTATTCCACAGATAGGTGTGCTACCACTACACTCAATAACTACGCGGTACTTATGGGAGTTGAACCCATTCCAAACTCCGTGACAGGGAGATATCTTAACCATTTGACCTAAGTACCATTTTAAGAGGGGAGTAATGGATTTGAACCATTGACCTAGGAGTTAACAGCTCCTTGCTCTACCACTGAGCTAACTCCCCTTGTGTGTGACAGCGAGTTTCGAACTCTGTCTAACTGATTCACAATCAATTGTGCTAACCTTTACACTACAGTCACCGTTAAAAGATATGGATTTGAACCACAGATATCAGAGTCAAAGTCTGATGTGTTACCGCTACACTATCTTTTAATTTTATTAAAATTAGGAATTGCCTCCATCTCAATTCCTTTTAGTCGGGGAGGCAGGGTTCGAACTTGCAACCTCTCGTATCCAAAACGAGTAATCTACCATTGATATACTCCCCGAAATTATTGAGCCGAAGACAGGAATCGAACCTGCGACCTGCTAATTACAAATCAGCTGCTCTACCAACTGAGCTACACCAGCAAAGAAAGGAGTATTATACACAAAAATATTTTTTTGAAAAGTCCTTTTGGTTATTTTTTGTGCTTTTTTGGCGTGTTATTTTTGCTGATATTGTTTTCGTTCCGTTTGTTATCGAGACCCGTATATTTGGTTTTAAAATGTTGTATCTTGCCTGACGGTTCAACAGTACCTTTAGGCTGATAGGAAGGAATTAAATGGTGCTTGCCATTACCGATCAGATCGTTACGTCCCATAGCGTTTAAGGCATCACGTAATAACGGCCAGTTTTTAGGGTCGTGATAACGTAGGAAGGCTTTATGCAAGCGGCGCTGTTTGATGGTTTTGGGTATGGGCATGTCTTCAGCCGTGCGACTTACTTTATGCAGCGTATCTTTGCCGGAGTGGTACATCGCGGTGGCTATGGACATCGGCGATGGCAGGAAGGCTTGCACCTGATCCGCTCTAAAACCGTTACGCTTTAGCCATAATGCCAGATTAAGCATGTCGTTGTCGGTAGTGCCCGGATGGGCGGCAATAAAATAAGGGATCAGATATTGCTCTTTACCGGCTTCTTTGGAGTATTGATCAAACATTTCTTTAAAACGGTCGTAGCTACCCATGCCCGGCTTCATCATTTTTGACAGTGGGCCTTGTTCGGTATGTTCAGGGGCAATTTTAAGGTAACCGCCAACGTGATGGGTCACCAATTCCTTGACATATTCAGGTGATGTGACTGCTAGATCGTAACGCAAACCCGATGCGATAAATATTTTTTTGATACCGGGTAAGGCGCGGGCTCTGCGATAGAGTTTAATCAGCGGGGTGTGATCGGTGTTCAGATTAGGGCAAATGCCGGGGAAAACACACGATGGCAAGCGACAGGCGGATTCAATTTTTGGATCTTTGCAAGCCAGACGGTACATATTGGCTGTGGGGCCGCCCAAATCGGAAATGTGGCCGGTAAAGTTAGGCGAAGTATCGCGAATGGCTTCGATTTCGCGAATGATGGAATCTTCGGAGCGGCTTTGAATGATGCGGCCTTCATGCTCAGTGATGGAGCAAAACGTACAGCCGCCAAAACAGCCGCGCATGATGTTGACCGAATGCTGGATCATTTCAAATGCCGGCACATTAGCATTGCCATATTCTTTGTGCGGCACGCGCGAGTAGGGTAAATCAAAGACGCCATCCATTTCTCTGGTCGTCAACGGAATTGGCGGTGGATTAATCCAGACTTGCCGTGAACCATGCTGTTGAATTAATGGCCGTGCGTTGCCCGGATTGGTTTCGCCGTGCATAACGCGGGATGCGTGTGCGTACAATATCGGATCATCTATTACGGCTTCATACGCAGGTAAACGAATAACGGTTTGCGCCCGCTGATCCCTGATTAATTGCCGATCAAAACGTATGACTCTTTCGTTGCCATCGTTATCAGGCTTCTTGTCACAGGCGGGTTCTTCCTGATACGGATTTTGCATGGGGCTTAGTACCCCCGGCTTGTCAATGTCCGTAGAATCTTTAAGTATCCAGCCTTCGGGTATTTGTTTAACAAAATGTACCGTGCCACGGATACCTTTCAGCTCGGATATGGCTTCACCCTGAGCTAAACGGTGGGCGATTTCAACGATTTGCCGTTCCGCATTACCATACACCAGCAGATCCGCTTTGGAATCCAGCAAGACTGATTTACGTACCTTATCCGACCAATAATCGTAATGGGCGATGCGCCGCAGACTAGCCTCGATACCGCCGATAATAATAGGTACATCTTTATAGGCCTCGCGGCAGCGGTGCGAATACACATTGACAGCACGGTCAGGGCGTTTCCCCGCCGCGCCATTCGCGGTATAGGCATCGTTTGAGCGAATTTTTTTATCTGAGGTATAGCGATTGACCATTGAATCCATATTGCCGCCAGTCACCCCAAAAAACAGATTGGGTCGGCCCAGCTTGCCAAAATCACTGGCGCTAGTCCAATCAGGCTGAGAGATAATGCCGACTCTAAATCCTTGCGCTTCCAGCAAGCGCCCAATCAATGCCATGCCAAAGCTAGGGTGATCAATATACGCGTCGCCGGTAACCAAAATAACATCACAACTATCCCAGCCCAGTTCATCCATTTCCGCCCGGCTCATTGGTAATACTGGTGCCACGCCAAATCGTTGCGCCCAGTATTTGCGGTAGCCAAAAAGATTGGGTTCGGTTTGTAGTGCGGTGGCTGTCATGATTTGATCACTTGGTTAAAGGTACTGGTGTTATGTTTTTTAAGGTCTTTCAAAAAAGTTGGAAATTCAATTTGATAGTATTGTTCAAGAGCCAAAGCCTTTGATCTTAACTCTTGCATCGAATAGAGCGGTGAATAGTTATTAAAAGCCAGTGCGATGATGTTGCCTTTATCCCGAACCGGCAGGAATAAAGTTTGCCAGTTAAAAACCCGCGCCAACCACAGGGAGACTTGTTGAAATTCGGGATTATGCGTACCACCCCAAAGATTGATAACCAGAATACCGTCTTTTTTTAACAGGGCTTTGCAGGCATCAAAAAAAGCTTCATTACAGATTGAAGGCGCAATGCCTTCGTGATCAAACGCATCGATAAACAATAAACTATAATGTTCCCGGTAGGCTTCGGCGCGTTGACGTATATAGTCACCACCATCATCGACAATAATTTTCAAGCGAGTATCCAACGGTAACCCAAAATAACTGCGGGCAATTTTAACCACACTTTTTCTGAATTCTACCGCTTTTAAGCGGCACTCCGGGAAATGTTGTAATAAATGTTTGGTTAATGAACCGCCGCCCAGGCCAATAATCAGCGCGTCGTCATCTAACGTTGGCTTAAATAATAACCAGCTGGTCATTGCCCGAATATAGTCCAATTCAAGCTTGTACGGATCAGTTAAGAGCATACTGCTTTGCCTGGGATGCGAGCCAAAGTGCAAGGATCTTACTCCCTTAAGCTCGATAACTTCTATTATCCCCTCATCATCATGGCTCTCATGGATGAGCAGACCTTCATATTTGTACATAGTAAAGCGTGTAAGTTTTTAAGCTATAAAGAATTATTATACACGAGAATCAATCTTATCTGATTGCGATAGTAGGATTTAAGAACTTTGAATATTTGCGCTGAAGTTGAACCGCCGGGCAACTGCTAAATTCATTAGCAGGGCATCCAAATTCTACTCACAAATTCCTATATTTGAAATATGATCGGTTTTTTGATTGCTCAATGGAACTTTTAAGGCAATAACTCTGGAAGATGGGCTGCGTATGTTTGGAAGGGGCGACCAATGAGTCGCCCTTGATGAGCCTGAGAAATGTTTTTACCGTATCTTACTTCTACCTTTGTAATCATTTTGCATGTTGGCAAAGGCAAACCAATCTGGAATTTAGAGATTGATTGCGGCTGTACGTATTCAGCTAGAGGCTGGTGTTGCTAATTGCGTCTGCCGTTTTTACCGGTTGCTGGCTCTTCAAATTTAACTTTTAAAGGTTTTCCGCAATATAAATTGCCATCGAGTGCTGCAATAGCGGCTCGGGCTTCGTGGCCCTCCATTCCGATAAAGCCGAAGCCTCGGCATTTGCCGCTGAAAATATCGGCAACAAGTTGAATGGAGCGGACTTTGCCATATTCTGAAAATAAAGCTTGAACAGTAGCCTCAGTGGCGTCGCTGGGTAAGTTTCCTACAAAAAGTCGTTTCAAAAGACATATCCTAAATTCTGGGGGGTGAGTTGATTGTCCGGATAAGCCGGCTATGCCACAACCCCGCTTGATTATTTAGACGGAGTTGGGTGTCAGGAGGTAAGTTAGCTTACGCTGCGCTTACATTTGAAGCTTGTGGGCCTTTGGCGCCTGATTCGACTTCATATTTTACAGCTTGGCCTTCAGCCAATGTGCGGTAGCCGCCGTCGCTTGCGATTGCAGAAAAGTGTACGAATACATCTGCACTACCATCACTGGGAGAAATAAAGCCAAAACCTTTAGACTCGTTAAACCACTTTACAGTACCTGTTGCCATGTAACTTCCTCAATAAATGAATGTAAATATTTTATTGCAAATCATACCGGGCACAAAAAGGAAAAAACGGATGGGCTTTCTGAAAAGTGCTGATTGTGCAAAACGTATTAGAGCAGTCTCGCATTAAATGCGTAGTAACTTCCACTAACCTCATCATTATAGAGACTAATCTTCAGTATAGCCATCTAAACTTTAAGTATAAATGCAGGTCGGGGATGCTTTTGTGCCCGACCTGCCCATGCTTAAAAATATCGAACAACTGCAACTTTATAATTAGGTTTGATTGTTTATTCAGAACCAACATATTTACTATAGGCTTCATAACAAATAAACCACAAGGAATACACTGTAATCCTTCCCCAGAAATCAACAAAAACGATCATATCCGGTGTATTACTGATTTTGTCAAAATAAGTCAACATTGGATAAATATTTTACGTAGACTGCAAAACCAATGAACCATAGTGAATAAACAGTGAATCTGCCCCAAAAATCAACGAATACAGCTGATTTTGGGTCAGTACTCAATAAGTGAAAATACGCCATGACTAAAAAAAGCAACGTATTACTAACGACTAAAACAGAAAGAAACAATTTTAGTTTTTTCTTTTGCGCAAATTCCATATTCTTACCTGTGTTTAGAAACAAACCAAAGAGACTTAGATTGCACCTCGGAAAAATCGATAGAGGGGCGAAGTTAAATATTTTTTTGCCTATTTGCCAAGCGCTTATCTACAGTGCTGGAATACACGATGAATATTACAAGCAAGGAGGCGAGTATTAAAGAAGACCCGCCCGTACCGAAATCGAGCCCGCCCTTTTCAATAGGTTTTGTGAGCAGGTCTCCAAAGGTTGCTCCAAAAGGACGTGTCAACACAAAGGCAATCCAAAATAACAGGACTCGATTTACTTTGGTCAAATAAGTAGCAAGAACAACCACTCCGATTAACCCGGCAATTAAAGCGGCGCCCCCTAGAAAACCCAGGCCGGAATCATCGGCTAAAAAGTCTCCCAAGGCAGTACCCAATGTGTTTGAGAACAATATCGCTACCCAATAAAAAAGCTCCGCTTTTGTTGTTTGGATGTTGCTAACAGATATTGTCTTTTCGCTAAAATGCCAAACCGCCAGCACCACCAACAAGCAAGTACTCAAGATCAATGACCCTTTGGCGTAGCCTAGCTCTAAGGTTCGATCCATAAAATCTGACATAGTCGTGCCCGCCGTACTGGTTGCAAGTATCACCGTCCAATAAAGCACGGCGTTAAACTTGCTCGACTTAAGCTGAGCAATAACAGCGATCAAGAAGAAGCCAATTAGAATAGCAGAACTCAAACCGTAGCCGACGTTCATGGTCATCGAAAGCAGATCCCCTGCCGTTTCACCCAGAGTAGTCGCGCAGATCTTAATAATCCAAAAGTAGAGAGTGACTTGTGCGACTTTATTCATAGTTGCTCCTCGTGATAAGTTATTTTGCGGGTTTGTAAGTTGCTATTCAGCATCGAAACCAGCCGGTAGACTGTCTCGACCATTAATGATCACAGCGTTTTTAAAAATCAATCCTGATCATACTTGAGGTGATGCTTTTGCACCCTATAGCGCATGGTTTCCCGTGTCGCACGGAGCATGCGGGCGGCGGCGGTGACATTATTGTTTGATCGATTCAGCGCCTCCTGGAGAATGTGCTTTTCTATGTCCTGTAGCGATAAACTTCCGTCAAGTGGAATAAACATACCTTCATTGCCTGCAACAGGCATATCTCCACTATTATTAGGTAATTGCAACCACTGTGCCGGAAAAATGTCGCTATTGGCAAGCAGTACACAACGCTCAATGACGTTATGCAATTCACGAATATTGCCCGGCCAATCGTAAGCCTCCAGTTGCCCCCAAACACTTTCGGGAATCGTTTTAATATGCTTACCGCTTTTAATATTGCAATCGGCAACAAATTGCGGCACTAAATCGCGTAAATCTTCAGAGCGCTCACGCAGTGGTGGAATGTGTAGATTGATAACACTTAAGCGGTGATAAAGATCTTGGCGAAACTCACCACTTTTGACTCTTTGCAATAAATCCTGGTTTGTAGCAGCAATAATTTGCACATCGACTTCAACCATATTTTCACTACCCAAACGCCTAAAGCGTAATTCTTCTACGGCCTTGAGTAACTTGCCCTGTAGATCCAAATCCATTTCACCGATTTCATCAAGAAATATTGTCCCGGTATCCGCTTGTTCCAATAGGCCGCGATGGCGTTTTTTTGCTCCTGTGAATGCACCTGCTTCATAACCAAATAATTCTGATTCCAGTAAATTTTTAGGTATAGCCGCACAATTGAGTTCGACCAAGGGTTTGTTGGCGCGGTTACCTGTGTAATGCAATATGCGCGTCACTAAACCCTTACCAGTGCCTGTTTCGCCGGTTATGACCAGGCTTGAAAAAGGCACATTAGCCAATTGGGTTAGCATGTCTCTCAAGAGCTTGGTTTTTGGGCTGCTGCCGACGAGTGCTTCTATACTGTAGCGGTTGAAATGTTGACTGGTTTCCTGCTCCAGACGCCGTTGCGCTCTGGCGCTACGGGCTGCACCTTCCACCAGCATGTGTAACCTGTCCAGCTCACAAGGTTTTTCGATAAAATCATAAGCACCGAGACGTAATGCACGTACCGTATCGGTGACACTGCCATAACCGGTTAAAAATATCCATTCACAGTGCGGCAAGCTGCTTCGTGTCTGTTCTAAAAAATCCAGGGCATTGCCATCAGGCAAATTCATATCAGATAAAATAACGAGAGGATCGATGCTGTGTGTGCTTAGTAAGCGCCGGGCGCTTTCTATGTCGATAGCCAGACTGACATCCCACTCGTGTTTTCGGAAAAAACGCGCCAATTCATTGCCCAGCAATGCTTCGTCTTCGATAATCAATAATGAATCTTTCATACGCCCACTGGCAAAGTAAGTGTTGCGCAAGCGTGGCCCTGGCTGTCATTTTTTAAACTTAACTGCCCACCCAGCGAACGGGCAAACCGGAGCACCATGGATAAGCCAAGACCCGTTCCATGTTCGCGGTAACTTGCGAAGGGCCGAACACCTTGTTCCAGAAGCGCTTCGGGGAAACCGTGTCCGCTGTCGTAGACCTCAACCTTTAAGCTGTCATCCTGTTTTTGGATTTGCAAATGGACTGTTCCTCCCTGTTTTCCGAGTTCCTGGACAGAATTCAACAGCAAGTTGAGTAGCGCCTGACGGAAATCTGTTTCCGGCAGCATGGATTGGAGAT
>JAYTJI010000397.1:0-4131 GCA_043731245.1 Methylococcaceae bacterium
GCTTCAAAAAACACAGCAACGGATAATTTGGATTGGCTGGTAGGATGGGCTGACGTAAGGAAGCCCATCAAACACCGGCAACCCATGCGCTTCCTTGCGTCAGCGCATCCTACGGGCTGGAGCATAAGCACGGCGATAGTCAGTCATTTTTATTGGAACCCTTTAATCGTTAATCTGGAAAGTGCGACAATGTTATCGACATTGATTTCAATCGAGAGATGGGCTTCAAAAAATATGGTGACGGATAATTTGAATTGGCCGGTAGGATGGGCTGACGCAAGGAAGCCCATCACCACAGCAACCCATGCGCTTCCTTGCGTCAGCGCATCCTACGGGCTTGTGAATTCTGTGCATACATATTGGCAAGCAATTTAAACACTGAAATAAAATTGCTTTTACCGGGACCATTTGCACCCAATAAAATATTAAGATTACTCAATTCAAAGTTCTCCAAGTTTTGAATGGATTTATAACCTTTAATAGTGAGATTGCTTAATTTTGACATAGCTTTAATGAATTGTGTTTTTACCAAAACAGCGTAACTATTTAGAGCCGTCGGGTTAGGCTATCGCTACCAAACAATCAATCCAGATTATCCGTAACCGCACCCAACGAAGCCGAACTCACCAGCTTGGCATATTTCGCCAACACCCCTCGCGTATAACGCGGCTCTGGTTGCGTCCATTTTTCAAGACGACGCTCCATTTCGTGTTCGTTGATAACCAACTTAAGTTCATTGTTTTCCGCGTCTATGGTGATGGTATCGCCATTTTCAACAATCGCTAAGGGGCCGCCAACGTAGGCTTCCGGTGTAATGTGTCCGACGACAAAGCCGTGGGTGCCGCCGGAAAACCGGCCATCGGTAACCAATGCCACTTCCTTGCCCAGGCCTTTGCCCATAATCGCGGAAGTAGGGGAGAGCATTTCGCGCATACCTGGGCCGCCTTTGGGGCCTTCGTAGCGGATAACAATGACATCGCCTTTAACGATGTCGCCATTTAATATGCTGTGCAGCGCTTGTTCTTCAGCATCGAATACTTTGGCTGTGCCGATAAAGCGCAAACCTTCTTTGCCGGTGATTTTTGCAACCGCACCGCCAGGCGCCAGATTGCCATACAAAATCACTAAATGGCTGTCTTTTTTAATCGGATTGTCCAACGAATGAATCATATCCTGCCCTTCAGGATAGGGTTTTACATCGGCCAGATTCTCAGCCAGTGTTTTGCCAGTTACAGTTAAGCAGTCGCCGTGCAGCAAGCCTTCGTCCAGCAGAATTTTCATTAGCGGTTGAATGCCGCCGATTTCGATCAATTCTGCCATCTGGTAACGGCCACTGGGTTTTAAATCAGCCACCAAAGGTACATGTTTGCCGATGCGGGTGAAGTCATCCAGCGTAATATCAACATTGGCGGCATTTGCCATCGCCAGAATATGCAATACCGCATTGGTTGAGCCACCTAGCGCAATAACTATAGTAATGGCGTTCTCAAAAGCAGCTTTGGTCATGATGTCGCTAGGTTTTATGCCGCTTTTTAGCAATTCCAATACGGCGGCACCGGCGCGTTCGCAGTCCAGTTTCTTATCGTTTGAAATAGCGGCCTGGGCGGAACTGCCCGGCAAGCTCATGCCCATGGCTTCAATCGCCGACGCCATGGTGTTGGCTGTATACATGCCGCCGCATGAACCTGCGCCGGGAATTGCTTTGGCTTCAATTTCAGCCAGTTCGGCATCATCGATTTGGTTGTTGGCCCGTGCGCCAACGGCTTCAAACACTGACACTACATCAAGTTTTTTGTCTTTATGACAGCCTGGCATAATGGTGCCGCCGTACACGAAGATAGCCGGACGGTTTAAGCGTGATATGGCAATCATGCAACCCGGCATATTTTTATCGCAGCCGCCGATTGCGACAATCCCGTCAAAACCCTGACAGCCGACGACGGTTTCAATGGAGTCGGCAATCACTTCGCGGGATACCAGCGAATATTTCATGCCTTCGGTGCCCATGGATATGCCATCGGATATGGTGATGGTATTAAAGATAACGGCCTTGCCGTTAGCGTTGTTTACGCCAAGGGCTGCATCATCAGCGAGTTTGTTGATGTGCATGTTACAAGGCGTCACCATACTCCAGGTCGAGGCTATGCCTATTTGCGGCTTTTTGAAGTCTTCGTTGCTAAAACCGACGGCGTGCAGCATTGCACGGCTGGGTGCGCGTTCCATGCCGTCAACGACTAGGGAAGAGAAGGTGCGGGTGTTGTGGTCATCTGAATGAGCCATGTGTTTGATTCCTGGTTTAGGTTAAAGGTCTAAGGCGCAAGGTACAAGGTACAAGGAATACGGCTTCCTTAACCTTTAATTTTGTATCTTGAACCTTATTAAAATGAATCCCAACGGCTTTTTCGTCGCCAGCCGAGTTTGGGTAGAATAAACCCTAAAAGAACACCAACCAGCGAAAGTACACCGCCGTATAAGAACCAATCCTGGCTGGCGGTGTCTTTTAGTGCCTGATTTTCAAGTTTAAATTGTTGTAAGTCCCGTTCGGCATTAACTACGCGTTCCTGAAGTTCATCGCGTTCATTTTTTAATTGAAATGAGCTGGCTGCTGTCTTTTTTAATTCACTGAGTTCGCGGGCTAACTGATCGCGTTCCGTAGCCAACGTTTTTTCCAGCGATGATCCTGGCGTCAGAGACTCTTTTAGTGCGTTCAATTCCGTTCTCAGTGCGGAATTTTCTGACTGCAATAGCGTTATGTTTTTGCTGGAGGTATCTTTAGGATCAAGCGTGGGCGGTTGTTTATCGGTGTACCGCGATTTAATGTAACCTTCTGTGCCATCAATAAGGCGAACATGTATAAACTCAGCTTTGGCCTGTTTATCGATAAGCGTTAAAGGCGTTCCGGTGGGCAGCGATTTTATAACTTTGGCCTTAGCGCTCGCTGCGTCCCTTAGCGCTAAATTAAGATAGTCCGCCACATAGACTGTTTCTGCTTGCGCTGATCCGAAAGTGAGTATCAAAATAAAAAAAGAACGGAGTATTTTTTTCACGGGCATCTTCTTTTGTGTAAGTCGTCTGATGACGATCGATTCTAACGTTATTTTTTGCACAGGAGAAATTCCAGTAACGCTTTTTGCGCATGCAGGCGATTTTCAGCTTCAGCAAAAATAACGCTCTGGGAGCCGTCTATCACTTCGGCAGTCACTTCTTCGCCCCGGTGAGCCGGTAAACAGTGCATAAATAGCGCATCATTATGTGCGGCTTTCATGGTTTCAGCGTTAATCTGATAGTCTTTAAAGGCTATTTCGCGTTGTTTTTGTTCTTCCTCTTGTCCCATGCTTGCCCAAACATCGGTAACACAGAGATCAGCGTTTTTAGCTGCCTCTAATGCGGTATTAAAAAACCTGACGCGCTCACCTGCCGCCTCAACAAATTCCTGTTGCGGATAATACCCGGTTGGGCAAGCAATGTTTAGTGTGAAATCCAGCAACATGGCGGCATGAATATAGGAATGGCACATATTATTGCCGTCACCTATCCATGCTACGGTTTTGCCCTTAATATCGCCGCGATATTCAAAATAAGTCTGCATATCAGCGAGTAACTGACAGGGATGCTGTTGATCGGTTAAACCGTTAATAACAGGAACGCTGGAGTGTTGGGCGAAAGTCGTTACGGTTTCATGTTTGTCGGTTCTCAGCATAATGCAGTCGACCATGCTGGAAATGACTTTCGCACTGTCTTGCAACGGCTCACCACGGCCCAATTGAGTGTCACGAGGCGATAAAAACAATCCGCTACCACCAAAATGACTCATACCTGCTTCAAATGAAATCCGGGTACGTGTTGAAGATTTTTCAAAAATCATTGCCAACACCTGGCCTTTTAACGGTTGGTAGTCAGGATCGCGATGATTTTTTAATTCTTTGGCCCTGTGGATAATGCGCCGAAATTCTTCGCTGGATATGTCAAGCAAGCTAGTGAAATGTCTGAGATTCATGATAGTGTTTTTTGTGCAGTTTGTTCGGTATATTCAGTAATAAGAGCCGATAAAGTGTCAACAAGTAGCTTGATTTGTTGCTCGTCAATGATTAATGGCGGTAACAAACGGATCGTGGTTTCGTTGGTGACATT
>JAYTJI010000398.1:0-3924 GCA_043731245.1 Methylococcaceae bacterium
AGTTCTCTTTTTATCTTGATAGTCACTTTCGGTTTAGCTCACGCTGAAACACTCTATGTGGCTGACGATTTTAATTTAGCTCTTAGAGATGCAGCAAGCGCTCACGCTAAAGTTTTAAAATCGCTGCCCACCGGAACACCTCTGACGCTAATTGATAAGCAAACCAAAGCTGAATTTATCCATGTTCGCCTTATTGATGGTACAGAGGGTTACATTAAATCGCGTTATACCAAAAAACAACCACCCACTCTTGATCCTAAAGATACATCCAGCAAAAACATAGCGCTATTACAATCAGAAAATACCGCGCTGAGAACTGAATTAAATGCACTAAAAGAGTCTCTGACGCCTGGAACATCACTGGAAAAATCTATAGCCACGGAACGGGATCAGTTAGCCCGCGAACTCAGTGAACTGAAAAAGACGGCGGCCAGCTCATTTCAATTAAAAAATGAACGCGACGAACTTCAGGAACGCGTGGTTAATGTCGAACGGGACTTACAACAGTTTAAACTTGAAAATCAAGCCCTAAAAGATACTGCCAGCCAGGATTGGTTCTTATACGGTGGTGTACTTTCGCTGGTCGGTGTTCTTTTAGGATTTATCCTGCCCAAACTTGGCTGGCGACGCAAAAGCAGCTGGGATTCGTATTAAGGTTCAAGGTCAAAGGTACAAGGTTAAAGAAACTATATTCCTTGCACCTCACTGGCATTAACTTAAACTGATTAGCAAGATGTTTTAGCCGGTGACAAACAACGTCATTCCGGCATGGATGCCGGAATCCAGTCACAGGGATGTGAAGCTATGTCTGACACCGCGCCGTGTAATGCCGCAGCGGTATCGGCAAGTTACCATCCCTTACGACTGCGCTCAGGACAGGCCATGGCACCGGATACCGGCATCCATGCCGGTATGACGGTGCTGGCTGAGGTTCCTTGCTAATCAGGTGTTACTTTGCCGCATCTGGACTCTGGCGCGGATTAGGGCGACGATAACTACGATCAGTAATGCGGCTAGCGAAAATTCCAGCAATATAAAGGCGGCAATTTTAAACCAGGCAAACACCGGACCAACAAACCGGACTAACCAGCCACCCGCTTCATCGGCTAATGCTGAGAGGTAGGTTAAGCTACTCAACCATATTTTCAACCGTACCGAGAATTCAGTCATCAGCATTAAATGCGTTAAGGTCAGAACCAGCATCCCCATCGAAAATAAATGAAAATGCGAAACTTCCAGCATCCCCTGATAACTTCTGGGCTGGGTAAATTGCTCTTCAGAACCCAGATAATAAGCAATGACTGAGTCGGGCGTTAAATCCATGTGATGAAAATACATCATGCCGTTACTCACCCACAACAAGGCAATATACCCCAGAAACATTAACACCAGGGCGTTTAGCAATGATTTCCGCTGTTGTTCACCGGTAACAAAATAGCGCATCAGTGGGTACTCTTGGCATTTACCATAACCTGATAAATTGCCATCACTTTACGGATACTGCTGATTGCGGATCGTGTGCTGAGGGTGGCACCGCTTATGCCATCCACGCCCTTGTTGAAATCCATTTCGGCCAGAGGACGTTTATAGAGTTGTTCAAACCAGCGTTCAGGGGGTTGATATTCAGGTGGCTCATGAAAAGCGAGCGTGTAGACCTTGCTCAATTCGCCATCCGTTGTTAATACAATCATTAAGGTTTCCGGCTTGGTTCTGACAGTACTGGTTTCAATGGCGGCATAACCCAAAATTTTGCCTTGATTTTTTCCTACATAGAAAGTGAATAAACCGGAGTCCAGTTTAACCTTTGCATCTTGCTGAATTTTGGCGGTTTGTTGCTCATCAGGAAATAGCGATAACTGCTCAATTTGCGTGCCCTTGCCAAATGCCAATTCCATCGCCTCATTTTTACTGTAAAAAATGGTGGCAAAACTGGGCATCACTGCGGCCAACAGTGCTAAAAAAAGGATAGGCTTAATTATTTTCATAGTGTGCATTCATTAATCAGACCAGCGGCTTTGCTTAGTTTGAGTGTTAGCCAAAAACCAAACCGCCAGCCAAATATTCCGGTAATACGAAATGACTGGCTGGCGGCATGGGTCACAGAGTTGGTTAATATCATACTATACCAACGAGAAAATCCCTTGGCACTAGAAAATAAAACCAATACCCAAATTAAAGTCATCCGCCAGAGGGCCTTCTTTCGCAACAAAGTTACGGTAGTCCGCCTTGATAACGACATTTGGGATAGGCTTGTATTGCAAGCCCACTTGAAAGATTCGCCTATCCTTAGTTTTGTCATCGGCAAAACCATTGGGTGCTTTAGCAATCGTATCCAATTGTTCATAACGGAAGAACGGTGCAAGGTATTGCGGTGTATCTTTAAATAATAAAGGTAATACATCGTAGCCAACTTCAGTGTACCAGCCGTAATTTTCTGAGCCTACAGTTTCGCCTCTTTCTGCACTCAGAAGGTCTGCATTATTGATATGTCCCCATGAACCCAGAGTACGGAATTCCAGACCACGATATTTCCATTGTATATGCCCTTCATAGAGCTGAGTAAAAACGTCTACTTTTTGTCCGGCAAATTCCTGATTTTGTCCGGCATTACCGACATAGGCAGAACCACCAACAGACACTCCCGGTAATACAGACGGCGTATAATCAGCGCGTGCAACATAGCCGAAGTTTTCGGCTTTGGCTTGACTGCCGCCGCCACGCCCTCCACGAATGCCGTCTGAACTAAACCCTGCGGCATCTAAACCGCTGACTACATAAGCGCTATAAGTCAGATCCGGCGTTATTTGGCCGAACAACCCCACGCCTATTTCACGCCAGGTACTAGGGATAATACGCCGTTCAACTTCGGGGCGATTGTTGCCGAAGAAAAAGGGCGGTTCATGAATTTGGTTGATAAAGCCTGACGGTACCAGAACCAAACCGGCACGAACATTGGCTAGCGGATCAATAAAGAAATCCAGCGCAGCAAATTCAATTGATACTTCACCTTCTTCTTCACTGCCTTCGCCGGTTGTGGCGTGTTCGAACTCGATTTCACTATTGAAAAGGATGTGGTCGGTAAATTTATAGCCTGCATATAAAACGAGTCGTTCAAGATCGGCATTGTCAGTATTAGAGCCTTTATCGCCGACTCTGGCCTGATAATTACCCTCTCCGTAACCACCAATGGACAGCCCCCTGCCTACCTGATAAACCTTGGATGCCGCAGGCCCCAAGCCGTAAGCGCTTTTATACTTAGTCTCCTCTGGAATGGCCAGATTGGTACGCAGCTTCTCAACCTCCTGGCTCAAAATATCGGTTTTGCGCTCCAGGTTCTTTACATTGCTGGTAACCGTTTTGGGTTCTAAATTTTGCGTACTGCCGGTAGCGGTTTTTCCGGGGACAGCCTCCATACTGGCTTTCATCCCGTCAATCTGCTTTTGCTGCGCCTGGATGATTTTCCACATATCTTCCATCGTTTGCGGTTTGTCAATAGCACCGGCAGACGCACTTAGCGCGACCAGCGTTGTCAGTACCCCGCCTTTTACTAACTGTTTATTGTTGATTTTCATTTGCATATCCTCACATTGAAAGTTAATTAATTGTAGCGCAAATAATTGCAATGATGCAAATGATTCTTATTTAGATAATTAAAGATATTATTGCTTTTTTAAAAGGAATAAAGTTTGTTAAAGGAAATTGGGTGGTGAGTGAAACTTGTAACTTGATTGATAAAGCGGAGTGGCAAACCTAGATTTGCCGCTCCAAAACACACGCAACTCACAAGCATGAAGCCGATAAGCCCATCAAAAATACAGGTTTAACCGGGTGTGATTAAAAATGCGGTTTTTTCATTCGGGTAGATACTCTGTTCAAGATCAAGTGTTATTTCCTTGATTTATGGTTATTCAGCAGATGCCGGAA
>JAYTJI010000399.1:0-2789 GCA_043731245.1 Methylococcaceae bacterium
TCTTCAGCTTCGTTACCGATGAAATGCAGTACCGTCACAGTAATGATGAAACCCAGAAAAATGAAAAATAACAAGGGTAATGCAAAAGGGATATCGTGGTGATCCCTCATATTAACCCCCAGAATCGAAGAAAAAATGCCTAACATAAAATCTACCATAGCACTTACCTCAATAAGTTATAAAGTCGGTTTTGGTCTGAAAAAGAGCCAGCGGAGGCTAAGCAAGCTTTTATCCGCTGACTGAAACTGTGTCATTTATTACACAGCGAGGGGGGGTTAATGTTTTACGTCTGGCATATCCTGAACAATCAGTACATACGGTTCGCCTAAAGGTAATTTATCTTCGGGCTTTTGGAAATAAACAACTTTTCCGTAGGTTTCGTGTACGACGGGTAGTAATTTAGCCGTTTCTTCTTTCGTTAAATCTGGAAAAGTGGCGCAAGCTCTGCCTACTTCGGTTTTGTGGTAATGCCAGTAATGTTTTTCTTTTGCCGGCAAGGTGTTGTATTGAGCCGTGGGTATGATGTACTCAAAACCAATTGGCTTGTCCTGGTCTTTCATGCCGCCAGGGAACATCAGGCATACTAAAGTGCCATCATCGTAAGCTTTGCAATGGTGATGGACAATGGCCTGTAACTTTGGGTCATCCGCACTAAAAACATCGGGTTTTAGATGTCTGATAGCCTGGATGTGCAGGTCATTAAAGCCCAAGGTATTCGGGTGCTCTGTTTGCCTGGGGTTCATGGTGGTGTTGTATTTAGGTTGCGCTGAAGCGGACATCGCAGCATGGTTATGTTCCGGCTCTGCTGCTGTTAAAGTCGACGCTGTTGTCGCACAGCCGCTAGCTAATGCCAGTAAAGCACTTACAAATAATAATCTTAATTTCATTTTGATCCTCCCAAGGATTATTGTTAGTTATAGTGACAAGTCAGATTTCATTGACTGTCGAAGTCTATATAGCGAGTATTGTGCCAACTTATTAAAATACTTGTATCTATATGTTTTTAAATAACAATATTGTTTATAAAATAATGCTTGCACTGCTCTTTGTATTTCATGTATTGTTTCAATGAAACACTATTATGATTTACTGAGACAGATATGAAACAAGTAACACAAACGGCAGTATTTTTTAGCCAATATTCTGAATGGTTGGCACAATTTGATTGCGCGGCACTGTTATCAAACCTATTCGATCTTTGTGAGTCGACAGCTATTTACATCGTTGATAAAAACCAACAGGTGCTTTATTGGAGTCTTGGGATGGAAGAATTATCAGGATTACGGCAAGAGAATGTTGTTGGAAAAGCCTGTTTGCAAGAGTATGTGATAGTTGATTCCGGTAACAATCAAGAGCAGCTCGTCAAAATACCCGGGGCTAACGGTAACAAAATTGAGGTAAAAAAAGCTGTTCGAATTTTACAGGATAAGGAAGGCGTTTTTGCCGGTGGCATAGGCTTGCTTGCGGTTATGTCAGAACCTGCGGCAAATGCTCTTTTACCGAAAGCCGCAGTTGAGGTTGCCAGACCGGATCCTGACAGCCAGAATTTTCACGGTCTTTTAAGCCGTTCACCGGCTATGCGGGACGTCTTCCAGATTATTGCCAATGCGGCAGAAACAGCAGCGACTGTATTGGTAAGAGGCGAGAGTGGCGCCGGTAAGGAACTGGTCGCCAAGGCCATTCATGATCTTAGTGCCCGTCATAAAGCACCTTTTCTGGCGATAAATTGTGCGGCTTTGTCCAGCAACTTGCTGGAGAGTGAATTGTTCGGTCATGTGCGCGGCGCTTTTACTGGCGCGATCAAAGATCATAACGGATTGTTTCAACGCGCCCATGGCGGAACCTTGTTTCTGGATGAAGTTGCCGAACTTCCGCTCGAATTACAAGCAAAACTGCTCCGGGTACTACAAGAAAGAAACTATATCCCGGTGGGGGGCGACCGTTCGATTGATGTTGATGTACGCATAGTGGCAGCGACCCATCGGTCATTACGGGAAGAAGTAAAGAGCGGACGTTTCCGCGAAGATTTGATGTACCGATTGAGAGTTGTCCCTATTTTTATTCCGCCTTTACGGGAACGCCGGGAAGATATTAGCCTGTTGATATGGCATTTTATCAATCAGCACAATGCCGCCAATTTTAGAAAAATTGAGAAAATTGAACCGCAAGCCATGCGAATTTTGCTGGACTATCCGTGGCCGGGCAATATCAGGGAACTGCATAATGTTGTTGAATATGCCTTTGCGGTAGGTCGCGGCACGACGCTACGTTTATCTGAACTCCCGCCGGAATTTAGGGAGTCACGCGTGCCAGAGCAACACCAGCCACCGTTAAAATCATCGATAACACTGACGCCAGAACAGGAAATAGCGGCCATACGGCAGGCATTAGCGCAAAATGACGGACTGATAACTTCTGCTGCAAACTCGGTTGGGATGAGCAGAGCCACTTTTTGGCGTAAACGCAAGTTATATGGGCTTTAATCAAGCGCATGTGAGACTTTTTCCGCTTTATCGATACATTTATTGTCTGCCGAAAAAAAACAAACGATTGAGTTTTTGGAGGGTGCGATTAAAAGTGCGGTTTAATCTCAGGCTAGTAATTGGGTAGGGTGCGCTGTGCGCACCTTTTCGGCGGCAAAGGTGGCGTGGCGTGTGGTGCACACAGCGCACCTCGAATGAAAAAACCGCATTTTTAATCACACCCGTTTTTGGATGTACATCGAGACTTTTTGTTTTTTATGCTAAAGTCTAAAACTAAATTTTCAGTTTCATTATCAAGGCAATGGC
>JAYTJI010000400.1:0-1013 GCA_043731245.1 Methylococcaceae bacterium
GGGCGATTTGTGAATGTATATTAGAGTTAGCTAATATTTTTCGAAAATTAGCACTCTCTAATATTCATGCTCCCAAAAAACTGGGAAACTTCAGATTTACTAGAAAGTGACGAAGAAAATAAATCGACACGGTTGACCTTTCGTTTTGAGTTGACAGAAATTGAGGTTTTTATGCGACCCTTTCAAAAACTGATACGGACTGCCATTGAAGATGGTGCAGAAAACACGGTTGAAAATATTAAAAATTTAATCGTCGGCGACCCAATCTAATACTGGTCGCTTCACAATTATTATTAAGAATTGGAAATTAAATATGCCTTTTATTGTTGAAAAAGAGAGCGGTCTTATTCCGCAAGTCCTGTCCTCTATTCTAGATGAGTGTGTTAATGGTGTAACTTTGGCGGATCCAGATTTTGAGGATGCTCCCCTCATATATGCCAACAAAGCCTTTGAACGCTTAACGGGTTATAGCCAGGAAGAAATAATAGGCCACAATTGCCGTTTTCTTCAGGGTGAAGAAAGAGAACAACCCGGACGTTATCAAATTAAAGAGGCCATGGAAAAACATGAAGTGGTTGAGGTCACTTTGCGTAATTATAAAAAAGATGGAACCTTATTTTTTAATAAACTAAAAATAACGCCATTGTTCGATAGAAAGCAACGCGTTATTTATTATCTGGGCGTGCAGTACGATATCACGGACAAGATTATCGCCGGCAATGAAATTAAAGAGCTAACCGATTTATTAAATGCTAAGCCAAAATAATAGCCAAGGTTTATGACAATAATGCAAAACGTTGAGGTTATTTATGAATGATAATATTGATGGTGACATGCTTTTTATTCAAGGCTTATTCGGCCTTGCTATACTTGCTTTTATAGCGCTGATAGTCATCGAGAAGCGTCATCCCTATCGTCAATTTCCTCAGAAAATTTACAAAGAATCATTTTTTACCAACACCACGGCATTTTTGGTCAATAATCTTATTTTGTCAGTAATAAGGGCGTCATCC
>JAYTJI010000401.1:0-2708 GCA_043731245.1 Methylococcaceae bacterium
CACAATCAATGTCGGGGCGTAGCGCAGCTTGGTAGCGCACTTGTCTGGGGGACAAGGGGTCGCAGGTTCAAATCCTGTCGTCCCGACCAATTGAATCAATTAGTTATAAAATACTGGATTTGGTGGAAGGGGGAAATAGCGGTTTCGGTACAACAACCGGTACAACAAATATTAACGGTTTCTGATTATTGAAAAAATCAAATCACCGGCAATCATTGCCGCTAATCTGGCGCGTATCAATGCCGAGATTATAAAGTAACATTGAGGAGCAAAGGCTTTTAACCAAGCTCAGTGCTGCGCTGCGCAGAACAACATCCCCCTACTGAAAAACTGAACTGGGTGGGGGTGTTAGTTTTTCACTTTCGAGCGTGTTTTTTAAGAAGTAAGGGGGTAGATGTAGAAAACTGGAAAACTAAAAAGTTTAACTTTTTAGAGTTTTTAACGTTTTTAGAAGGTTTAAGCAATGACAAGGCCTGTAGACCACGAACACACACAAAGACTGGCTAAAACACATAAACACCATTCTAACTTTCCAGTTTTTCACTTTTTCACTTCTACCCCCCTTTTCTCAATAATCACCATTTTTTACCCGCCTATAATCAGCCGCACTTGCTTCGGTATTATTGAGTAATGCGTAAATCTTAGCGTTTTTCTCCCCCGGTAAAGCTTGCCACCTGTGCTTATGCTTGCTTGTACCGTCATACGTCGTCAGCACTGTATTTATAGCCTTTTTGCTGCTCCCCGTGGTCTTGTAAACATACTCAATCACTTCAGTTTTTAGATTGATACCCTGTCCTATAGCTTCGATAACCGCACCAATAACAGGCACGTCCTTCTCAAGCTGGTGATTAAAAATATCCCTAAGCTTTGCTGCGGCTGCTTCCTCTTCGACAATCGGCTTAACCGATTTAATTAACTCGCTGTATGATTGCGCCGCCATTAAGTACGAATAGCCCACGCTTTTAACTACATCACCACGACTTTTGATATTTTCAAATAGCACCGTTCGTGTTGTATCAAATGGCCCGGTCTTCATTGCGTCCAGCATGTAGGCACAGTCAACATCGTCAACAATATCGCTTGTGCCGCCAAAAACGACCTTACCGTCAGTATCACGCTTTTTATTGGTATGAGCGAGTAGAATCAGTGTGCCACCGCTTGAGATAAACTCCCGACCCGTTTTCATAAAATCACTAGCCGCTTTTTTGTCCATCAATTCTGTAAATTTCTTGAGCGTGTCCAGGATGATAATTTTCCCCTTTGCGCTATCGTCTTTAACCATCTGGCTCAAATATTCAAGAAACTTCTTAGACTCAAAATTGTTATGTCCGGGCGAAAGCATGTTAAAGCCGTGTTTTTCTGCCAACTCCAGCTTATTAACCAGCCCCTTATAATTGTCGTCCGCGTTGACATAAAAAACATCCCCGCCGTTAATATCCCCCGAAGCTATCCCGTCAATAAGTAGTTTCAGCGTCAATAATGTCTTTCCTGCATTGGGTGGCGCGTAAAATACGGTTGCTTGCCCATAAATAGCCATGTGTCCCAGTACAAACTTATCATTTAACATTTTTTTCCTCATTTCAGCCACTTGCCCATTTAATGTAAACATGCCCAGGCTAAAGGGTTCGGCTGCTCCTTTCGTCCAGCCCGCGCCATCAACGAATGAAAATTCAGAGGGTGGTGATGTGTTCTTGGCCTGTTCCTGCATAAAAAGCCGCTGATTGTGTTTAGTCAGTTCAGCGTCAAAATTGAGCGCGGTATTAAAATCGCCCCCATGTTCCAGCAATCGGTAGCAATCAAAAGCATCATGTGCATAACCATCATTCAGCACATCATTACCATGTGAATAAACGCGCTGTACGCCGTCTTTGCAGTTAAGGCATAGCTTTACGCTTGCTATGCCGCTATCACTGTCAGGGCGTAAATACGCGCCATTTTTGAGGGTGTAGCCATTACGGATAAGCACATCATGGACGCCATAAGCTTGGTTAAATCCGTTAATCGGATTACGCCGCCCGTTGGTTTCATCAATTGGATTTTTGGGTTTTAATGGCGGTGGTTCAATCGGTTCAGGCTGTGGATTGTCTTTTGACCAGGCTTGTGCCGCTACATCAGCATTAAGATTTTCACCTTCAATGAATTGGTAAAACTGAAACAGGCCTTTGTGCCGCTCATCAGGAACGCGGGGAAAATACCACGCCTGAGACCATGTTCTATTTTCTTTAACATTGGCAAGCATCACCCCTTCTTTGTGCAGTTCGCTAAACAGATAATTAAGCAAAACAGGCACACATTCACGAGTGTAGGCGCAGGGAATAATTACGCGGAATTTGTTATAATCAGTGTCATTGCTAAAACTGGAATAAATGCAGTGATTGACCCCCAAATCGCTTAAAACAATGTGGACTAAATCAGGCGATACCGCGCCGCTGATTATTTCACCTGTCTCTGCGTCGATACGGCTATCGCCATCCAATACCAAAATAGACGCCGTGTCACTTGTGTCGTTATTGGTTCGTTTAGTACCCGAACAGCGGATAAAATAATCACCATCCTTAGTGCCGATAGACGGAGCGGATAGCCTGGCTAATAATTCTATGAATGTGGGCGTGTAGATACTCTGTTCAAGATCAAGTGTTATTTCCTTGATTTATGGTTATTCAGCAGATGCCGGAATAGCATAAAAACGGGTGTTGTCGAAAGGCTTA
>JAYTJI010000402.1:0-2681 GCA_043731245.1 Methylococcaceae bacterium
AGGCCCAAGAAATTGCATTATATCCACTTCGTCTATTTGTGTGGAAGTGAGAAATTTTCTGGCATAGTCCATATAAACGCCTGATGTCAAAAATAAATCGAATAAGTCAGGGTCGATATGGTGATTGCTTTTCATGCCATGCAGAATTCGTAAAGCTTCCGATAATTTGTAGGGTGCTTTGTAGGGTCTGTCGGAGGAAGTAATAGCCTCAAAAATATCGGCAATCGCCATGATTCGGGCTGGAATGGAAAGCTCTTTAGCGGTGAGCCTTCGAGGGTAGCCCGTGCCGTCCAGAGTTTCATGATGCGTGGTCGCGTATTCAGGTACGCGCTTTAGATAGTTGGGAAAGGGCATCTGTTCCAGCATTTTTATGGTTTCAATGATATGTTCGTTTATTTTGTACCTATCTTCGGTGGTCAGCGTGCCTTTTTGAATACTTAAGTTGTAGATTTCACCGTAGTTGTAAAGGTGTTCGGGAATGACCATTTTGATTCCTAAACTGGAATCCGGCATTTGATGTGGGTCACGCAGGATAATGTGGTGGCCTTTGTCGGAAAGTAAAAATTCTTGCGCTGGCAATTGAGGATTGGCTATAGATTGATGGCGAGCAATTTCTTCCTGAGAAAGGCCAAGCCTGTCGTCGAAATGGCGTTGCCAAGTTTTTTGGGCAATTGACTTGATACGCTCAATATGGGCAGGATCCATTTTTTCTCTACCGATATTACATTCTGCGATAAAAGCAAATTCGTTTAGCAAATCAGCTTTTTGTTTCTCGAACAAATCATTCACTCCAGAGACATCCTTGCCGTTAAGTAGCGATTCAAGCCGATTGATTTCAGCGTCACGCAACAAAACTTCAAAGCGCATGCGAATTTCGTGGATACGGTTGTAGCTCATATCCAGTTTAGTCGCCTTGTCAATGACATATTCCGGCGTGGTGACCTTTCCGCAATCATGCAGCCAGGCACCCACCCGGAATTCAAACCATTCATCTTCAGATTGAAAATTAAAACCCGCTAAAGCGCCCTGTGTTTCTTTGCAGGCCGCATTAGCCAACATTAAGGCAAGTTCTGGCACGCGGACGCAATGATGGCCGGTATGTGGGCTTTTGGTGTCAACGGCAGAGGCGAGGACCTTGATAATGTTTTCTGTGGTCGCTTTTTGTCCGTCGATTAGTAGCAGGTTGTCTAAGGCAACTGCGGCTTGCGCAGCCAATGCCTCCACGAGAACAACCATGTCGTTTGGAAATGGAATGACCGATCCGGTATCAGGATCCAGTGCATTAATAAATTGTAGGATACCGATGACTTCGCCATTACGTGGTGCCATTGGCACAGTCAGCAAGGATACCGTGCGGTATCCGCTTTGTTTATCGAAAGCACGGGTGCCGCTGCAATCGAATTGGGTTTCTTGATAGACATTATCAATAAGCACGGTTTTTTTATGAATGGCCGCATAGGTTGATGCATATATTTCATTGGGCAGCCCCGATTTTAAATCGTAAAGGGGTATTTCTTCGAAGGGCAAATTATCCTTTCGGGTGCGCACGGCGAAACGCAGGGATTTTTGTTCGGTAACGAGATACATAGTGCCACCGTCACAGTTTAATAAGCGTTGCCCTTCGATGAGTATATGGTTCAGCAATTTCGAACGATCCCGTTCCATCGACATCATCAATCCGCTATCGATGAGCATATCGAGCTTTGCCGTTCTCCTTTGCACTTCGCGTTCCAGGTCATTTTGGATGGCTTGACTGGTTTTGTGGAAATTTTTGAGGGCTAAATAGTTGTTAATTCTTAGTGAGATTTCAGTGCAATCCAGGGGTTTGCTTAAATAGTCGTTGGCACCCGCTACCAATGCCGCGTTACGTTGTGCAATCGCAGTAAGGTCGGATAGTAGCAATATCGGCAATGCGACCAGCGAAAAATGCTCCCTTATTCGGTCGATGATGGTTTTAGCATCAAGACCTGTTATGTCGGCATCAAGCAGCAGTAAATCAATGTTTCCCTGTAATAACTGGGGCATAATCTGCAAAGGATCAGTAACAAGTAAAGTTTGGCAATTTTGGACTGATTTTATGAGCGTGTTGCAGTAATTTGAACCACAGAGTACGTCGGCGCAAATCATAATGGAGCAACTTCCCTGAAATAGGTATTTGTTTGGATTTAGGGCTGGATTCATAAAAAACCTTCTTGTCTGTCAGAACTTTGTTGTCCCTGATAAGTGAATAAATCGCCTGAATGGCTATCAACGACGTTAGCTAGAAGCCGGATAATGTTTGCTATCGTAGTTTTTTGCCCTTCAATCATTTGGAGGTTGTCTAAAGCCACTGCTGCTTGTGCAGCCAGTGCTTCTACCAGGATAATCGAGTCGGCCGGGAATGGGGTGACAGTACCGGTATCAGGATCCAGTGCATTAATAAACTGAAGGACTCCGATCACTTCACCATTGCGCGGTGCCATTGGCACAGTCAGCAAGGATACTGTACGGTATCCGCATTGGGCATCGAAATTCCGTGTGCCGCTGCAATCGAACCGGCTCTCTTGATAGACATCGTCGATAATGACGGATTTATTACGAAGAGCTGCGTAAGCGGATACGTAATGTTCATTAGGTTTACCTGTGTCAGGATCATAAAGAGGTATTTCCAGAAATGGCAGCGTGTCTTCTTTGGTTCGGAT
>JAYTJI010000403.1:0-1432 GCA_043731245.1 Methylococcaceae bacterium
GCATCAATAGCTACAATGTCATCGGCTATTTCAGGAACCAGACTGGCGGCATAACTCAGTGTTTTTGACAGCACTCGCCAGGCATAGAAGGCAGTCAAATCGGGGCATGATAACAATGCCTGAAAACCTGCTTTTTTAGCATCATGTATAGCGTCCAGATTGGGTTTTTCACTACGGTTGTATTCGCCAGTGTTGAGATTAATGGATTCTTTAACGCGCTCCTCGTTTAAACGGTAAAAGCCGCCTTTGCCTTTTCTGCCCGTATAGCCCTCATCTATCATAGTCTGAACTAATTCGGGGAGTTGATTGACCTGTTGAAAGGCATCTTCCGGGGGTAGCGCTTGTTTCATGCTGCCTAGAATATGCGGAATGAGATCCAGGCCCACCAAATCCATCAGGCCGAATAGCCCGGTTTTGGGAATGCCAAACGCGGACATCGCCGCATCCGCTTGTTCAACAGTCAGACCAAGCGCCATGGCCTCCAAAAGGCCGCATTGCAGCCAGTAAATACCAATACGGTTGCCTATAAATCCGGGCGTGTCCTTGCAGGTAACGCAGTCCTTACCTAGCTTGATGTCGGCAAAATGGCTAATGGCGGCGACTAGCTCCTGCCTCGTTTGCGGGCCAGTAACCAGTTCCAGCAAGCGCATATAACGCGGCGGATTAAAAAAATGGGTAATCATGAACCGTTCTTTAAAGCTGTCCGGCATATCCTCCGTTAACAAACTCAAGGGCAGAGTGGAAGTATTAGAGGAAATCAAGCAGTCTTTACGGCAAACGGCTTCAAGCTTTTGATACAGCGATTTTTTAATCTGCGGATGTTCAATAACCGCTTCAATCACCCAATCTGCATCAGCCACCCATTGCAGATGATCTTCGGTATTACCCGGCGTAATAAGACGGGCATTGTTTTTGTGCATGAACGGCGCGGGTTCGGCTTTAATCAGCTTTTGAATGGCAGTTTCCGCGATAATGCTGCGATTTGTGGCACAATCAGGAATAATGTCCAATAGATAGACCGGAATACCGGCATTGCTGATATGCGCAGCGATACTTGCGCCCATGACACCGGCGCCGACAACGGCGACTTTTTCGATGTTCATCAGATAGCCTCCAGGATGGTCGCGATACCCTGGCCGCCACCTATGCACTGCGTCGCCAAGGCATAACGTTTGTTTTCCCGTTTTAACAGGCTGGCGGCTTTGCCGGTAATTCGGGCGCCCGTAGCGCCCAGAGGATGACCCAAAGCGATAGCGCCGCCATCAATATTAAGTTTGTGTATCGGTATCGGCATAGCTTTAAGAACAGCGATGGCTTGCGCCGCAAACGCTTCATTTAATTCCACTATATCAATATCATCCAATTCAAGTCCGGCGCGTTTCAAGGCTTTATGGGTTGCAGCGACCGGCCCGATACCCATGATTTCCGGCGC
>JAYTJI010000404.1:0-4608 GCA_043731245.1 Methylococcaceae bacterium
CCTTGTGGATACCCTTTATTTACTCATTCCCACAATATCAAATAGGGCGCCCACAAGGGGTGCCCCCCTATAGTTCATCAGGAACGCGACATGAATCGATTAGTCTGGTTATTATTACTTGGCACAATGTTTTTTGCTTCATTCACGCAAGCCAAGCCGTTAACTCGGGAACAAGTACCGGAACCGCTTAAGCCCTGGATTAGCTGGGTATTGCAGGATAATCCGGATCGCGCTTGCCCTTTTCTGTACAACAGCTATGAACAAAAACGCTGTAGCTGGCCGACGCAATTAGCTTTGGCGCTAACGCCTGCAAAAGGCGTTTTTTCGATCAGCTGGAAAGTCTATAAAGACAGTTGGGTGAGCTTGCCGGGTGATAGCAAGCATTGGCCGCTTAATGTTACGGTTAATGGTAAACCTGCATTGGTTATGGATAAAAACAGCATTCCTTCGATTAAACTAACGGCTGGCCTGGAGCATCCAGGCAGCTATCAAATCAAAGGGGAGTTCCTGTGGGATGTTATTCCAGACAACATGAAGATACCTGACGATACCGGCTTGATTAACCTGGCTGTCAACGGCTTGGCAATACCGGCACCAACTATTAAAGACGGGCAGCTTTGGCTAAAGATAAGTGAAAGCGGGCTAAGCAAACCTGAAAATATTCAAAACAATCTGGCTATTCAGGTTTTCCGAAAAATGATTGATGAAGTTCCCTTGCAGGTTTTAACGCATCTGGTGCTGGATGTTTCGGGCGAACAACGGGAAGTTAAATTACCCTTTCCACTGTTGAACGGATTTATCCCCTTGCAAGTACAAAGCCCTTTACCTGCCCGGATTGAACCTGATGGGTCTGTAATCGTGCAGGTGCGCCCCGGTCAATGGCAAATTGAAATACTGTCCAGAAGCACGAAAGAATTGACTACGATTCCTTACCCCATTGAGAACAAAGACTGGCCGGAATCAGAAATCTGGGCATTTGAGGCACGTCCGGAATTGCGCGTTGTTGAAATTGAACAGCTGAGCGCCATCGATGCCAGTCAAACCAGTTTACCCGAAGACTGGAAACACTTGCCCGCCTATAAAATCAATCAGGGGCAAGCTATGGCTATTAAAGTGACACGCCGGGGCGATCCGGAGCCTGAGCCCAATCAACTCTCAATAAGCAGAAGATTATGGCTGGACTTTGACGGCAAAGGTTATACCGTCAATGACGCCATTAACGGCAAGATGACCAGCGGCTGGCGAATTAACGCCTTAGCGAATACAAGATTAGGCAAAGTGACCCTTGATGGTAACAACCAACTGATTACCCAGCAGGCGGAAACAAACAAGCAGGGCGTGGAGTTAAGAAAAGGCATGATCATGCTTGATGCCGATAGCCGCATAACAGGCGATATTGACACCATGAGTGCGGTCGGTTGGGAACAAAGCTTTCATAATGTAAGCGCTGAACTTAATCTGCCGCCGGGTTGGCGTTTATTGGCGGCCCGTGGTGTCGATAACGTACCGGACAGCTGGATTTCGCGCTGGACGTTGCTGGATTTATTTCTGGTGCTAATTACGGCTCTGGCAACGGGACGGCTCTGGAATCGGAATTGGGGGGCGCTGGCCTTGGTAACACTGGTTATCATTTGGCACGAGCCCGGCGCACCGCATTATGTTTGGCTGAATATTCTGGCGGCGACAGCATTACTTAGCGTATTGCCGCAAGGCAAGTTTTATGCTGTAACGCGCGGGTATCGTAATGGCTGCTGGCTGGCGTTGGTGGTGATTGCCGTGCCATTTATGGTATCGCAAGTGCGTATGGGGATTTATCCGCAGCTGGAATATCCCTGGCAGGATATTCATCCACAGCTGGCACAACCTGCCAGGGATACTCAGAGTGACTATAAGCTGAATCTCATGAAGGGGGAATCTTCACCTGCTACCAGTGGCATAGTAGCAGAGCAGGCTGTACAACCAGAGCTTGCGGAAGTAGATAATAAAGCGCTTAAGAAAGAAATGTATGACCGGGCGATGCCAAAGCAAAAAACACCTAGTGCTTATTATGACACCGGCGCGACCAGCTTTGAACGCATCGATCCTAAAGCCAAAGTACAAACAGGCCCCGGCTTGCCACAATGGCAATGGAATAAGGTTTATTTATCCTGGAACGGTTCGGTTGATTCGGGACAACAACTGGATTTATGGTATTTATCACCCCGGATGACAATGTTATTGAATTTTCTGCAAGTGACCCTGGTGGCCATGCTGGCATTAGTGATGTTTGGTGTGGCAGAAAAATTTGTTCCCAAGCTCCAGCTTGGGAACAAGACATCATCCTTATTACTATGGTTTTTAGTGCTGCCTCTTCTGTCTATGCCCTCACCCAAAGCTTATGCCGATTATTATCCCAGCGAAGCACTTTTAAATGAGTTAAAAATCCGGCTACAGGAAGTGGAGACACCCGATTGCTTGCCCGGTTGCGCTCAAATTCAGCAAATGAATGTAGCGATTACCGATAAAACTATTGATGTTACTTTGCAGATTCATACCCAGGAATCAGTTATGCTACCGTTGCCATCGGAATACAATCAATGGTTTCCCAATCAGGTGTCAGATAATGGAGCAGCCGCTCAAGCGCTGTACCGTAGTAATAATTTATGGATTAATCTGACAAAAGGCGATCATAAAGTTGTTCTTAAAGGCTTAACACCGTTATTAAGCAAATTCACCCTGCCTTTACCGCTAAAGCCGAACCGGGTCACTGTTGAAAAATCGGGATGGGAAGTGGTCGGATTGCATGAAAACGGCTGGTCAGACGAGCAGCTACAATTCAGCCGCAGTCAACAAACCCAACAAGATAAAACCAAACCTGGACTGGAACCCGGTGTGTTGCCGCCTTTTGTCCGCGTCGAGCGTTTGTTGTCTCTGGGCTTGGATTGGCGCGTTATCACCCAAATTATCAGAATCTCCCCTGCCGATTCCGCTGTTGTTTTAACCGTCCCATTGCTGCCAGGTGAATCCGTTACCAGCCCGGAAATTCATGTAAAAGAGAATGCCGTCGAAGTGAACATGGCAGCACAGCAAACCGTTATGCAATGGGAATCCACGCTGGAAAAATCGGATAAAATCGAATTGACCGCGCCGCAAACAGAGCAATGGATCGAAGTCTGGAAAGTGGATGTCAGCCCTATCTGGCATATGGCTCCAACCGGTATAGCCATGATTCATTTGAATAATGAAGGGCAATGGTTACCCGAATGGCATCCCTGGCCGGGCGAAAAAATAGCCCTGCAAATAACCAGGCCGCAAGCGGTCGAAGGGCAAACATTAACCATAGATAATAGCAGTCTTAGCATTAAACCCGGACAGCGCACGCAGGATGCTGATTTAAAACTCAGTCTGCGTAGCTCTCAGGGGTCGCAACATACACTGACCTTGCCTGAAAATGCCGTATTGCAATCGGTGTCCATCAACGGACAGATACAGCCCATTCGGCAGCTGGGCAGAAAACTGACCATACCGGTCAATCCCGGCAAACAGGATATTTTGATAAGCTGGCAGGAAATCAAGGCTATCGCTACAGCCGTAACCACACCATTGCTGGATTTGGGTCAGGACAGCGTTAATACTAACCTGAGTATCAGTCTGGGTCAGGATCGCTGGGTGTTATTCGTTATGGGCCCCAGGATGGGGCCAGCGGTGTTATTTTGGGGCGTGTTGATTGTGATTTTTATCCTGTCATCAGGTTTAGGCAAAATCCCGTTGACGCCGTTAAAAAACTGGCACTGGTTTTTATTGCTGGTGGGCTTAAGCCAAATACCAATGGCATCGGCAGGCATTGTTATTGCGTGGTTAATGGGGTTAGGCTGGCGAGCGAAGCAAACCCCGGCCGACTGGCGTTATTTTAACGCCCTGCAAATCAGTATTGGCGGCTTAACTTTACTGGCGCTAGGCGTGTTATTTGCAGCCGTTGCCCAGGGTCTATTGAGCTCACCCGATATGCAGATAACAGGCAACCAGTCGTCGGCCTTCTTTTTAAACTGGTATCAGGATAGAAGCTTATCAACCTTGCCGACCGCTACGGTGATTTCTGTGCCATTAATTGTGTATCGATTATTGATGTTAGCCTGGGCATTATGGCTGGCCGTATCATTACTCAACTGGCTAAAATGGGGCTGGGTGTGTTTTTCAAGTAACGGCTTGTGGAATAAAACGGCGGTTAAAGACAAGGTGGTAGACGTTGCAGCGGAAAAGCAGTAATGCTGATCTAAATTGAACGTTAAAAATGTACCTGGAACACCTTTCAATCATCCAATCAATTGGTGACACTGTTTTTGATGGTTTTCGTTTCACTCTAGCCGTCCTGCGGCTGAATACACGAATGTTGTCCCAAGGTTGTGGTCACCTATAAAAACCTCTTCAGTTTCAGAAGACGGCAATCTTATAAGCCCCAACTCCCGTGTCAGGATCGGTAATGATAATATCCAGCCCCAGACCACCCCGGCACACTGACCGCATCGGTACGGGTGATGACTTCTTTTCCAGCATTCAGGGCATTCCTGATTTCGTTCATCGTGTCAACATCATGGTGGATGTTCGGCAAGGTGTTATTTTGATTGGCTT
>JAYTJI010000405.1:0-1292 GCA_043731245.1 Methylococcaceae bacterium
GACGCTGTGCAACAAACCCACCTTTTTGATCAGGTCGACAATATCCGCGAAGGCCGCACCTCTGAAGATTTGCTATTTCAGGTGCTGCTGGATTGGGGCGTCGATTTAACGCTGCCTATCACTCAGGAAACTATCGCAGGTAAAACCGTGCTGTTTGTCGATGATAACGCCCTGGCCGCGTGTTTCGATACCGACATTAACGAGTCCTTTGTTAAAGAACTCGCTGCCCGCCATCCCTTGCGGGTGTTATTCCGCGATGCCGGTTTTGTCAGCGATAGCGTAAAGATCAATATCGAGCAGATTTTTAAACTGCTGTCGCCGAATACCGAGATTAAGACCCTTTAACAACCGCTATACACAGGAGTTCATAACATGACAACTCACCTCACTATTGACGATGCGCTAATTAATGAAGCCCTCGCCTTGGGGCATTTTGCAACGAAAGAAGACACCGTTGTTACGGCGTTACGCGAATTTATTAATCGCCGTAAACAACAGGAGATCATTCAATTGTTTGGGGCATTAGACCCCGACCCTGATTACGACTATAAACAGGGGCGCAACGCTTGAAAGTGTTGGTTGATACCTGTATCTGGTCTTATGCCTTACGATCAAGGCATCAGGACTTCGATGCTTATGTACTTGAGCTTGAGCGTTTAATTGCACAGCAGCGCGTTTTAATCATCGGTGCGGTTAAACAAGAATTATTGACCGGCTACAGTGATATGAACAAGTTTGAAGTGTTAAGACAGCATTTGCATTATTTTGACAATGAACCGATTGTTGATGCGGATTATATTGAAGCGGCACGCTTTTCTAATGGTTGCCGTCAAAAGGGCATTCAAGGTTCACATATTGATTTTTTGATTTGCGCGGTGTCCGTTCGTATAGATGCTGAAATATTAACCACCGATAAAGATTTTAATTTTTACCAACAGCACTTACCGATTAAATTGCACGTTTTACCGAGTCATTAGGGCGAGGTCAGCAAGCCATGATCATAAGCATCAAGTTAAGAGAATTGGTAAATAAAAACACTGGATTGCAACGGCTAAAAATGAACGCTTAGAAAAACAATAACCATTAAAGGTGAACACCATGAACGTTTCTTATGTTGAAAAAATAGAGCAGGAAATTAAACAAATGCCGCCTGAATATTTGCCGGCTTTGTTTAATATTATTCATACATTTAGAGACTGAAGTTTCCCAGTTTTTAAACAAAGCCAATCACGCTGGCTACACCGGATAGAGATTTAATGCAGGGTTTGCGTAATTTACAGCAAACCCCACTT
>JAYTJI010000406.1:0-3393 GCA_043731245.1 Methylococcaceae bacterium
CAAAACGACAAGGTTGGATAAAAAATCTTCGCGCCTAATAAATCGAGGCATCCCTTTTGTAGCGTGGCTTGTGGCTTTTTCGTTCAAACACTAATTAAGAGACTTTTCGCCAAATTTTGACTTGTCCGACACCGCCAGAAATTACTGCATATTGGCTCAAAGCCATCTCACTTATGCGACATTAGAAGACCGACTTGGCGTGAAGCTTTTGACTAGAACAACTCGCTATGTGCGTGTGACCGATGCGGGACAGCGTTATCTCATAACTGCCCGCCGTATTATCACTGAAGTAGACGAGGCAGATGAAGCCGTAGCAGTGCTAAATATCCAGCCCCGGTCACTTGGCGGTTACGCATCTGCAAAAGTAAGAACATTTGTCGATCTGATGGTTGCAAGGCTTCGGTCAGATCTGACGCTAAACTAACACTTTTAGAGCGTAATAACCTGACAAGTGCGGAACATCAAGCATTACGATTAAATTTCATTTGGGATTAATGCGAGTAAATCGGTTACACCAACATCCAGCCCTTGTTGCGCCAGTAAAGTAGTCACCTGCCCCCGATGATGCGTCTGGTGATTAAAAAAATGCAAAGCCAGACTGCCGAAATGTTTTACCGCCGACTCTCCTTTCATATTGTGATATGAAAGTTTATGGCTCAGATCAGCTGTACTGAGTTGACTGCACCAATCAACGATCATATTGTCCAGGTGTCTACGTTGTGTGCTTAATGCCGAAAAATCTTCGAACAGGGTCTGCTTCAAGGTCTCCGGCTGTACCATTGCGCGGATTTTATCCAGCACCGTGTGTTGTGCAGGATGACAGGCAAAGCGTTTAAGCCATACGATGTCCGCCACCATGATATGATTCAATGTACCCAGCACGGAGCCAAAGAACGCACCCCGATCTTCGGCAAGCTCGGTAACACTAAGTTGCGCTGACGTATTGTAAATTTTTTCATTCATCCATTGATTGTATCGGCTCAATAGCTGTAAATGTTCAACCATAAGTTAATCATCGGTGTAATCAGGAAAAAATAAAAGCTCTTTCCGTATTTTATTTGGCGACGCTAATCGCTGCTGTTTTTTGTAACCTCAGTAACCTACAGCTAATAAATACCTATCTACAACTCCCTGGTCGCACTAAATTTAATGTCAGGCCAACGCTCTTCGGTCAGTTGCAAATTCACCCGGCTATTGGCCAGATAGACCAGATAACCACCGCCATCTTCAGCAAGATTATCAAATGCTTTCTTTTTGAATTCTTCAAGTTTGGCTGGTTTGTCCGAACTTACCCAACGCACGGTTGAAATGGGTATTGCGTCATAAACACATTCAACATTGTACTCACCTTTAAGCCGGAATGCCGTAACGTCAAATTGCAAAATACCGACTGCACCCAAAATAAGATCATTATTTTTTAACGGTTTAAATAACTGTGTCGCGCCCTCTTCGGTCAACTGCACCAGTCCTTTTTGCAAGGCTTTCGATCTCAACGGATCTTTTAAGATCACTCGACGAAATAATTCCGGAGCGAAATAAGGAATACCACCATACTTAAGGTTTTCGCCTTGAGTAAAAGTATCGCCAACTTGAATAGTGCCATGGTTATGCAGCCCTATAATATCGCCTGGATAAGCTTCTTCCACGCTTTTTCGGCTATCTGCTTGAAAAGTGATAGCATTTGCTACTTGTACGATCTTACCTAGACGAACATGGTTGACCTTCATACCTTTATCGAATTTACCCGAACAAACTCTTAAAAATGCAACCCGGTCTCTATGAGACGGATCCATATTAGCCTGAACTTTAAATACAAAGCCAGAAAATTTGTCTTCTTCGGGTGCAACCAACCGTTGCTCTGCTTGTCTTGGTCTAGGCGACGGCGCATATTCTGCAAAAGCATCCAATAATTCAAGAATTCCAAAATTATTAATAGCTGAACCAAAGAACACGGGGGTTAAATTACCCGCCAGATAATCTTCAAGATCAAATTCATGGCTCGCGCCTTTAACCAAGTCTATTTCATCACGTAATTCTTCGGCCTGATCTTTAAGCAACACATCCAGCTTGGGGTTATTTAAACCTTTAATAACTTCAGCTTCGGCTATTTTTCCACCATGCTGTGCGCTGAACAGATGAATTTCATCTTTATAAAGATGATAAACACCTTTAAATCGTTTGCCCATGCCGATAGGCCAAGTCATGGGCGCACATTTAATTTTTAGCACGTTCTCGACTTCGTCCATTAATTCAATCGGTTCGCGCCCCTCCCTGTCCAGTTTATTAATGAAAGTAAGAATAGGCGTAGTGCGTAGCCTACACACTTCCATTAAGTTAATGGTTCGCTCTTCAACACCTTTAGCAACGTCTATCACCATCAGCGCCGAATCCACTGCTGTTAAGGTTCGATAGGTGTCTTCTGAAAAGTCTTCATGGCCGGGAGTATCGAGCAGATTAATAATGCAGTCTTTATGTTCAAACTGCATGACTGAGGTCGTTACCGAAATGCCCCGCTCTTTTTCCATTTCCATCCAGTCAGAGGTCGCGTGCCGAGCAGCTTTACGCCCTTTTACAGAACCCGCAAGCTGAATAGCGCCACCGAACAGCAAGAGTTTTTCGGTAATTGTGGTTTTACCCGCATCAGGGTGTGAGATGATAGCGAATGTACGCCGCCGTTGCAGTTCTGAATGGTTTTCTGACATACTTAATTTACTAGACTCACCAATAAAATTATTAATTATAACTTGTTATTCAAAGTGCCGTATTTTCTATATGAGGCAAAACTTTTCTTCTTCAAGTAACGAATAGCCTTTGAACTTATCCGCTACCCACGGCTTACCGTAGGCAAAAAAAAACCCAGGAGTTGAGTCCTGGGTTTTGATATAAGCGCTTGGCAATTCCCTACTTTCGCATGGCAAACTGCCACACTATCATCGGCGCTAAGCGGTTTCACTTCCGAGTTCGGGATGGGATCGGGTGGTTCACGCTCGCTATGGTCACCAAGCAAACTGGTGCCGCCTGCCGCACGGGGCGCGGACGGTCTTGGGCACGCTTACTGCGCACCGTTGGAAATCTGTAACCGCCCGGCCGTGTCGCCGCCGGGCTTGTTGTTGGGTCGTCTCTCTTGCAGCCGCTAGCGATAGCGCTTTCTGGCTAAGCTGTGCTTAGCCGGTGCAACACCTTCAAACTGATTGGGTGTTATATGGTCAAGCCTCACGGGCAATTAGTATAGGTTAGCTTCACACATTACTGCGCTTCCACACCCTACCTATCAACGTTGTAGTCTTCAACAGCCCTTCAGGGGACTTATAGTCCCAGTGAGATCTCATCTTGGGAGGGGCTTCCCGCTTAGATGCTTTCAGCGGTTATCCTGTCCGAACATAGCTACCCGGC
>JAYTJI010000407.1:0-2056 GCA_043731245.1 Methylococcaceae bacterium
CAAGGCGGTCATGATTTTCCCGGCTTAAAGCCGCAACAATACTGGCTGCCTGAAGGCGGGGCGCAGCCGTTAGCGCTAAAAGGTGTGGCGGAACTGGTAAACGAGATAGATGTCGCATACGATATACTTTGTGTGCCTTGTGGAACGGGGGCAACATTAGCAGGTATTATTGATGCGGCTCCAAGCCAAGTATCCGTTATAGGCTTTGCGGCATTAAAAAATGCGGAATTTTTACAGACGGACGTTGAAGCATTATTACCACGACCTTGTGCTAATTGGCAGATTAACCATAATTATCACTTCGGTGGTTTTGCCAAAACGAATACTGAACTCACGACGTTTATTGCTGACTTTGAATTCAAAACCGGCATTCCTCTTGAACCTGTCTATACCGGAAAAATGATGTACGCACTCTACGATTTGATAGCAAAACGGGTTTTTAAGCCGGGCCAGCGTATTATTGCTGTTCATACGGGTGGCTTGCAGGGAAAAAGAGGATACGCTACATGAAACGAGAGTTAGAGCCTGAGCTAATGGAAGATGAAATCCAGGTAAAAGCCTATGCTGAAGCCGATTTCGAAAGTCCGCACAATGACTTTATCCTACGGCTAAAAGTGTTTATTGATGATCCTGAATTTAGCGGTACAGCCCTGGATTTAGGCTGTGGCCCCGGCGATATCAGTTACCGCTTTGCCCAAGCTTTTCCTTTGAGTAAAGTTGATGCGGTTGATGGCTCCAAGCCTATGCTGGATTATGCAAAATCTGTATTAACGTCTGACATAGCGCAGCGCATCAGTTTTATACACGGTCTGTTGCCTGATGCCATATTGCCGCAGTCCGGCTATGAGATAATTTTTAGCAATAGTCTCTTGCATCATTTGCCTGATCCGCAGACGCTTTGGCAGACTATAAAAAATTATTCCAGGCCGGGCACACGTATTATCATTATGGATTTATTGCGTCCCGCCAGTATTGCGGATGCGCAAACAAAGGTGAATAAATATGCTGCCAACGAGCCGGAAATTCTGCAACGGGATTTTTATCATTCTTTACTGGCGGCTTTTAGCCTGTCAGAAATCAAGGCACAACTGGCACAGGCTGATTTGAATCTGCATATTGAGCAAATAAGTGACCGGCATGTTTTTATCACAGGCGTTATACCCGATAGTTCAAGGAAAAAAATGGATATACATGAAGCAGTTGAAACAATAAATCTTGAGAGCCCCGAACTTTACATCAATCGTGACCTAAGCCTGCTGGAGTTCAACAAACGGGTACTGGCGCAGGCAAAAAATGAAGCTGTGCCTTTGCTTGAGCGGCTTAACTATCTGTGCATCTCCTGTTCAAATCTGGATGAATTTTTCGAGGTTCGTGTTGCCAGTGTGCTGGAAATGGTCGCTATTGATCCCAAAGCAATCGGGCCGGATGGCTTAACGCCAAAAGAACAATTAGAGCAGATTTCTATTCATGCTCACAAGCTGGTGGAAGAGCAATATCAGGTTATTAATGAAATTTTGATTCCACAGCTCAATGCTGAAAATATTCGTTTTATTCGCCGCAATGATTGGACCGAAGCGCAACAGCAATGGCTGGCAAGCTATTTCAATGATGAGTTATTGCCTATTTTAACCCCTGTTGGCCTGGATTCCGCGCACCCTTTCCCGCGTATACTCAACAAAAGTTTAAATTTCATTATTTCATTAACGGGCAAAGATGCTTTCGGCAGAAATAGCGGCCGGGCTATTTTACAAGCACCCAGAGCCTTGCCACGCGTCATTCAATTGCCCATGGACGAAACCGAAAGCGGTCCTGCTGATTTTGTGTTTTTGTCGTCGATTATTCATGCGTTTGTCAGTGAATTGTTCAATGGCATGACGGTTAAAGGCTGCTATCAATTCAGGGTCACCCGGAACAGTGATTTTTTCGTGGATGATGATGCCATTGACGATTTATTGCTGGCCGTTCAAGGCGAACTCGCCATGCGTAATTATGGTGATGAAGTGCGCCTGGAAATTGATCGGCATTGTCCCGATGATACGGTGAGTTTTTTGCTGGA
>JAYTJI010000408.1:0-7652 GCA_043731245.1 Methylococcaceae bacterium
ATTATAGTTGGCGTTAGCGTTTAAATGCTACGGTAGTTCGTCAACTCACCGTATAATAAGCCGTTATTTTAGTGATTGTTAGGTGTGGTTTATGCAAATTATTCAGGAAGCGCTCACGTTTGATGACGTTTTATTAGTGCCTGCGCACTCAACTGTGCTGCCACGCGATGTAGAAATGAAGACACAGCTGACGCGAGGAATTACGCTCAATATTCCACTGGTTGCGGCGGCTATGGATACCGTGACCGAGGCCCGGCTTGCCATTGCCATTGCTCAGGAAGGCGGTATCGGTATTATTCATAAAAATATGACCGTAGAGCAGCAGGCGCGTGAAGTCCGTAGCGTTAAAAAATACGAGAGCGGGGTTATTAAAGATCCTATTACGGTTTCTCCCGATGCAAGTATTCGCGATGTTATTAAATTAACCCGCGCAAAAAACATTTCCGGCGTTCCAGTGGTTAATGGCGATGAGTTGGTTGGCATTGTTACCAGCCGAGATTTACGCTTTGAAACGCGCTTTGATGAGCCCGTTTCAAAAGTAATGACACCCAAAGAGCGGTTAGTCACGGTGAATGAAAATGCTGATCGTAAAGAAGTCATTGCACTGTTGCACAAGCATCGCATTGAGAAAGTGCTGGTGGTGAATGATTCATTTCATTTGCGTGGCTTGATTACCGTCAAAGATATTCAGAAAGCCAAGGATTATCCTTACGCTTGCAAAGATGAGCAGGAGCGCTTGCGTGTCGGTGCGGCAGTTGGTACCGGACAAGGCACAGAAGAGCGCGTTGCGGCCTTGGTTGAGGCGGGCGTAGATGTCATTATCGTAGATACTGCGCACGGCCATTCACAAGGTGTTTTGGACAGGGTAAGGTGGGTTAAACAGAACTATCCTTCTGTTCAGGTAATTGGTGGCAATATTGCTACAGCGGCGGCGGCATTGGCTTTGGTTGAAGCAGGCGCGGATGGTGTTAAGGTGGGTATCGGCCCGGGTTCTATTTGCACTACGCGAATTGTTGCCGGTGTTGGGGTTCCACAAATTACGGCAGTCAGTAATGTTGCAGATGCTTTAAAAGGAACGGGTATTCCGCTAATTGCAGATGGCGGTATTCGCTATTCGGGTGATGTTGCTAAAGCATTGGCGGCGGGTGCGCATGCCGTGATGTTGGGTGGCCTGTTTGCTGGGACTGAAGAAGCACCCGGCGAAGTTGAGTTATTTCAAGGCCGTTCTTATAAATCCTATCGGGGAATGGGATCGTTGGGTGCGATGGCGCAACAACAAGGTTCCAGTGACCGCTATTTTCAAGAAGCTAATGCTGTAGAAAAACTGGTGCCGGAAGGTATTGAAGGCCGTGTGCCGTATAAAGGCAGTTTACTTGCGGTGATTCACCAATTATTGGGTGGTATTCGTGCCAGTATGGGCTACACAGGCAGTCAAACTATTGCCATACTGCATGATAAAGCACAGTTTGTAAGGGTAACCAGCGCCGGCATGAGAGAAAGTCATGTACATGACGTCACCATTACTAAAGAAGCGCCTAATTACCGGATGGAATAAGGTAGTATAACTAAGCTTGTGGTCTCCCGATGGGATCGACCCTGGAGAAACCAGGAACTAAATGCAAAATATTCAAGCTTTACAGCAAGAAACATCTTCAATGCCTTGCAATCTTTGCGGCGATAGCGACGTTTCGGTTCTGGCAACACATAGCCGCAGTGGCGGGTTGTTGCGTACCGTTATTTGTAAACAGTGCGGTTTAGTGTGGAGTGACCCGTTTCCACACGATCCGCGTCATTATTACGAAGATGATTATCGCGTCGAATACAAAAATACCTACACGCCAAAGCCTAAGCATATTCTGCGGGCAGGAACGGTTGCCTTAGCGCGGCATAATAAGATTAAGCATTTGCTTGCCGGTCGGCAAACCATACTTGATGTTGGAACTGGCGGCGGTGAGTTTGCTTATCTGCTCAAATCGCTGGGGCATGATCTACACGGCATTGAGCCTAACAAAGGTTACGCTGAGTATTCGGTTGCCGAGTACGGATTAAATCTTCAGATTGGGTTTATCCAGGATGCTCAGTTCGACAATGATAGCTTTGACATTATTACCATCTGGCATGTATTGGAACACACAGAAGATCCTCATTTTGTGCTAAGTAAATTGCGCAGTTTGTTGAAACCTCAAGGTGTGCTGGTAGTGGAAGTACCTAATCTTGAAGCGATATGCCAAGCGCCGAAAAGTACTTTTCATGAAGCACACCTGTTTAATTTTAATCTCGAAACGTTACGCAAGATGGGCGAGAAAGCAGGATTGATTGAGGACAGTCATTTGTTCTCCGACGATGCCGGTAACGTTACGCTATTTTTCCGGAAAGCGGTGTCTGCTTCAACCAATACTGATAGCTGGTCTATAGCTGACAATGCCAATCGTATCATTGCCGCTATTCAAGGTCATACCAATTTGAAGCACTATCTGACTGCAACACCGTATCTGCGTTTTCTGCGCCGTATGACCAGAACTGCATGTGAAAAGAATGCTGTCAAGGATTTCGATAGCGATAAAAGCTTGCTTGACCAACTTTATAAGAATTGTAAGTCGAACTAGAAGAGCATAGCTCGACCCAAAATACAACCCGCTAACGTAATAGTTTGATGGTAGATTACACTTCACTTTTATGCTTTGCGGGCAAATCTGTCCTACATTATTTTTAAGGTTTCGCCGTGACACTATCATCACCCACTAGCATCCACGCCCACAAAATTCTTATTTTAGATTTCGGCTCACAATACACCCAGTTAATCGCCCGTCGTATTCGTGAGATTGGCGTTTATTGCGAGATTTATTCCTGTGAATGCAGCGAGTTGGAAGTTAAAAGTTTTGCACCCAATGGCATTATTTTATCCGGTGGCCCCGATACCGTGACGACTGGCGATACTCCGCGAGCACCGGCCATAGTATTTGAGCTGGGTGTGCCTGTGCTGGGTATTTGTTACGGTATGCAGACCATGACCGAACAAATGGGCGGCAAGGTTGAAACTTCCGATCACAGGGAGTTTGGTTATGCTCAAATCAGGGCGCGTGGACATTCAAAACTATTGACGGGCATAGAAGATCATCTGTCTGCTGAAGGCTTTGGCTTGCTGGATGTGTGGATGAGTCATGGGGATCGTGTTGTTGAGTTGCCCCAAGGATTTAAGCTGATAGCCAGTTCGGACGGTGCGCCCATAGCGGGTATTGCTAACGAAGACAAGTCCTTTTACGCGCTTCAGTTTCATCCTGAAGTGACGCATACCAAACAAGGCGGGCGAATTTTGTCGCGTTTTGTGTTGGATATTTGCGGCTGTGAGGCGCTATGGACAGCCAGCAATATTATTGAGGATAACATTAGTGCTGTACGGGAAAAAGTAGGCAGCGACCATGTTATTTTAGGCTTGTCTGGCGGAGTGGATTCATCTGTTGTCGCCGCTTTATTGCATAAAGCCATTAAAGATCAATTAACCTGTGTTTTTGTCGATACCGGCTTGCTACGTTTGCACGAAGGTGATCAGGTGATGGCAATTTTTGCCGAGCATTTAGGCGTAAAAGTAATTCGGGTCAATGCTGCGCAACGCTATTTTGATGCTTTAAGCGGAGTGACTGACCCGGAGCAGAAACGCAAAATAATAGGCAATCTGTTTATTGAAATATTTGATGAGGAAGCCTCGAAAATAACTGATGCAAAATGGCTGGCACAAGGCACGATTTATCCAGATGTGATTGAATCGGCGGGCTCTAAAAGCGGTAAGGCGCATTTGATAAAATCGCATCATAATGTCGGTGGTTTGCCGGAGAATATGACTTTGAAGCTGGTTGAGCCGCTACGGGAATTGTTTAAGGATGAAGTAAGAAAATTGGGCCTGGAATTAGGGCTGCCTGCCGATATGGTTTTCCGCCATCCATTTCCCGGCCCTGGTTTGGGCGTAAGAATATTGGGCGAAGTGAAAAAGGACTATGCGGACTTATTGCGTCAGGCCGATGCCATTTTTATTGAAGAACTGTATCGCCATGATCTTTATAATAAAGTCAGTCAGGCGTTTGCGGTATTTTTACCCGTTAAGTCAGTTGGTGTGATGGGGGATGGCCGGCGTTATGATTATGTGATTGCCATTCGCGCAGTTGAAACGATTGATTTTATGACGGCTCGTTGGGCGCACTTGCCCTATGACTTTCTTGATTTGATTTCCCGGCGCATCATTAATGAAGTTCCCGGAATCTCGCGTGTTGCTTATGATATATCGGGTAAGCCACCAGCGACTATCGAGTGGGAATAAGCCAAACAACGGACGAAGAATGGATGCGCTACGCCTTAAGATTAGCACAAAGGGCTGAGCAACAAGGTGAAGTGCCCGTTGGTGCGCTGGTTGTTAAAGATGACCGCTGTATTGCTGAAGGCTGGAATGCTTCAATTGCAACGCATGATCCAACCGCGCACGCTGAGATGGTGGCCTTGCGCAAGGCAGGTGTGGCGCTGGAAAACTATCGGTTGGTTGATGCAACTTTGTATGTAACGCTTGAACCCTGTGTGATGTGCATGGGAGCCATCAGTCATGCCCGGATTAAACGCCTGGTTTTTGGTGCATTTGATCCCAAGCGGGGGGCGGTTTGTCATGCCTTGAGTCTTGCCGATGCAAGCTTCTTAAATCATCGCATTAGCTGGGTCGGCGGGGTTTTAGAGGTACAATGCTCGGAACTATTAAGGGATTTTTTTCGGGGCAGGCGCTGACGATTAACGACTTTTCTGGTCGTAAATCGTCAGCAGGCATAGAAACTCATCTGTAAATTTGGTCGAATCAAGATTCCCGTAATTTTTTATATTCGTTAATCAGGGCATTAGTTGAGCAGTCATGACTAGCGATTATTTCATCGTTCTGAAGTTCGGGCAAAATTACCTTAGCTAATACTTTCCCTAATTCTACGCCCATTTGATCAAATGAATTGATGTTCCAGATGGCACCCTGAACAAAAATTTTATGTTCATAAAATGCCAGTAATGAACCCAAAGTTTTAGGTGTCATTTTATTAAACAGGAAGGAATTTGATGGTTTGTTGCCGTCAAATACTTTAGATGAGACGAGGACTGAATCTGCTTGTTCCGTCGGGGTGAGTTGCTCTTTAACTTCTTCAGCGGTTCTCCCGTTCATTAATGCTTCTGGTTGTGCGAGAAAGTTTGAAACTAAAATATCGTGATGCTCCGGCAGGGTGTAGTGGCTGTTTGCGGCCACCAGAAAATCGCAAGGCACTAATTTAGTGCCCTGATGTATCAGTTGATAAAAAGCATGTTGGCCATTAGTGCCTTGCTGTCCCCAAATAATCGGCCCCGTACTGTAATTAATTTTTTTGCCGTTGATGTCAACACTTTTGCCATTGCTTTCCATATCGCCCTGCTGGAGATAATCGGCAAAATAACGCATTGAATAATCATAAGGTAATAAGGCATAGGATTCAGCATTAAAGAAATTATTATACCAGATGCCTAATAGCCCCATTATGACTGGTATATTTTGTTCATAAGATACGCTTTGGAAGTGTACATCAGCTTCGTATGCGCCTTGTAAGAGCTCCTCAAAATTGTCCATGCCTATATATAAGGCGATAGACAAGCCTACTGCGGACCAGAGGGAATAACGTCCACCTACCCAGTCCCATAATTCAAACATATTGTTGGCATCAATGCCGAATTCAACAACTTTTTGAGTGTTGGTTGAAATGGCAACAAAGTGTTTTGCAATGGCATTGCGGTCTTGTGCGGTCTTAAGAAACCAGTTTCTTGCAGATTTAGCGTTAATCATGGCTTCTTGTGTATTAAATGACTTGGAGGCAATGATAAACAAGGTTGTTTCAGCAGATAATAATTTTAATGTGCTCATAATATCGGCTTGATCAATATTTGAGACAAAGTGAACATTTAATGTGCCTGAACTGTAAGGGGTTAGAGCCGTTGAAACCATTTTGGGCCCTAAGCTGGAACCGCCAATACCAATGTTGACGATGTCAGTGATGGCTTTTCCGGTGTACCCTTGCCATTCGCCTGAGCGAACAGACGTACAGAAAGTTTTCATTTTGGCTAAAACCCGGTTAATTTCCGGCATGACATCGTGTCCATCAACATAAACCGGATGATTACTTCTGTTGCGTAATGCGGTATGCAAGGCTGCCCGATGTTCGGTAGTGTTGATTTTTTCACCCGAAAATAGAGCTTTAATTTTTGCATCCAGCTTGGTTTGCCTGGCCAAGTCAATTAATAAAGATAAGGTTTGATCTGATATTCTGTTTTTGGAATAATCAAATAGTATTTGATTAAAATCAACTGAAAATTTATTGAACCGTTCAGTGTCTCTTTTAAAAGCATCACGCAGGGAATCATTTTTGGTTTGATCGTAATGGCTTTGTAATGCAGTCCACGCTTTTGAGGTAGTCAAAGATGACATATTTTGAGGCTCCGTTTAAAATTAGTTGCTTAAGTCTACGAAAATGACGGTCGGATAGCAATAGCGCAATAAGTGCATTACCATTTTCTTATATAATGCCGCTTGGCGTCTGGTTTCCCATCAATTGCTTTATTTAGATAAGGGGGTATGCTAGAGTTGACGTTGTTATGAGCCATATATCATAACGAATGCAGGTTGTTTTTGATGAAATCGACCTTATTAAAGAGCATTAACAAATTATTCATATAATAATAATTATTTATCAAAACAGGAAGGTATTATGAACACAGCACAATTATTAAGAAAGGGGTTTCTGGGGTTTTTAGGAGTGTTTTTTTCTGCATCATTATGGGCGCATGGCGGCGCAGCGGGTACTGATACCGACCAGTGCAAATTCGAATTGCAGCCAACGCATTGGATTCATTACACCGCTTATCAGCCTAGCGCGTATCCAGCGGAAGAATTTTGCGGCAAATTACCGGGTTTAAATACCTTGACTCAGCTGGTTTTTGATTATCAGGATATGAAATACAGAAATATGCTGGTTGAGTTTGAGGTGACTAAAGAGCCTGAGGGTACGCGCGTATTTTTCCTGCCCAGTGCAAAACATAAAAAAGGTTCTGTTAATTTAGAGTTGAAAAATGGTGTGCCAGAACCGGGTAAATACCTGATTCATATTACTTTGGTGCCCGATCCGTCCGATACGGAAAATCGCACCCAGGGTGAGAGATTGGACGTACACATGGGTTTCGTGGCCGGTGGTGGTCAGTCAGTAAGCAGAAATAGTCTGTTGCTCTATGCGTTTTTTGCATTTGCAGGTTTATATGTCTTGTACCTGTCAAGCGCCGGCTTCAAACGTAAAGTCGATGAAGTGCTAGGAAAAATTAAAAACTGATTAAACGGCCGATGTTACGCATTTACTAAGGGTGATTAATAAACGCCGATAGCTTTTGAAAGGTGATTGGTTTTTAAGATTATGCGTAACATCGGTATAAACCGTTATGAAGTTGTCTGTTAGGGTTGGTTGTTTGAGCTTTAGCGCGTCTACTGTAATTGATCGTAAAAGTGCATTTTATGCTAAGTAAAAGAGGAAACAAATAATGCTGAAGTTATTATCGATTGGAATACTGACTGTTCTTTTTTCTGCACCGGTAATGGCCGTGGAGTATGAAGAGCATGATAG
>JAYTJI010000409.1:0-2956 GCA_043731245.1 Methylococcaceae bacterium
AAACTCACAGGCGGGGTCAGGGTAATCGTTATGTACCGGTTGCCGCTCCAGAATACTGATATTAATTTCTTCGGCATAGCGTTCAATGCCTGGGTAACGACCTACCACAACCACTTTTTTATCTTTTAGTTGTGGTAAAAAATGTTCAAAAACCGCTAGATTGCCCCTATCAGCGGCTGCTAACAGAGTGATGCCTGACGGTAATTCAAAGCTGTTTAAACTGGCATTAATTGCAGCCATGCCGACGGTGGCTTTGTAAGGTTCCCAATCGTTAATCCAGGTCGCCAGTTCGCCCAACGTTTTACCGACCACTGTACCGGGGACAAGGTTCGGGTTGGTATGCCGGGACTCATAGCCAAGCCTATGTGCTGCGCTTTACAAACTGTCCAAACCAGGCCGATGGTTAGTTCTGTGACTTGGCGTTCACTGGCGGCATAATCCAGTAACAGCTCATAAATTCGCGATGGCTTTTCCATATCAGCCTATGGGCATTTGTAACAACTTAGCTTCAGCCTTTATATTATCGGCTTTGCCCCAAGCAGTAACGCCTTCTACAAATCAGCTTGGTTTGCCCGGATGAGTTTTTACAACATCATATTCAGCATAAAAGGTACCATCACTGTTAAACTGAAGCCTGCCGATACGCTGTTTTTTAAACTCATCATACCAATAGCAGCTTAAGTTATGCTCTCCAGCATAGGGATCTTTGATGAGTACAAAACTGGCATCATCGTAATTCGGGTAGTGTTTGATTTCCGCTACGGCAAAGCCCAGCTTGATGATTTCCTCATTCAGTCGCTGACAGACACTTTCAGCCAAATGACGGTTTTTAGTGATGTGTTCGGATAAATCCATTATTCAGTTACTCCCGCTGCTAAAGCCATGATCACTGAAGCTCCGGAAAGATATTCGGGATCAAGTAGTTGTATATGCGCCAAAACAACCTGCGCGTCTAAGGTATGCCCAAGCCTTAGCTTAATAAACGCCAATGCTTTCAGGATATATAAATAAAACAAACTAGATTCATTGGCATACAAGTTCCATTTTTGTAGGTTTCCAACCAACTGAAGATAGTCGCTGGGAAAGCCACCTTGTTTTGCCGACTCCTCCAGTCCCGCCAAAACAATCCGTTCTGCATCAACGAGACGTTTTTGGAAAAAGTAAAATTTATACAAGGCAAAATACGTTTGCAAACAATGGCTATCCAGCATTTGCGCTTGTAAAAACAGTTTTTCAGCCTGGCTTTGATCCACTGAACTTGCGGCGACAGCTGCTTGCAGAAGATTATTAACTTCAGCTGGTATATTCGGACTAAAAAGCACCCGCTCCTCTACAAACGCAACCGATCTCATTACCAGACCTCAGCTGGAACCATCAGCCTGACAACCGGCTCGCCACCAATTAGATGCTGCTCGATGATGGTTTTGACGTCATCTTTTTTCAAATTGCCGTACATAACACCTTCGGGATAAACCAGAACGCTGGGGCCCATCATACAAGGCCCCATGCAACCCGTGTTAGTCAGGCCGATTTTTTCAAAAAGATTACGGGTTTGTATTTCATTCATGAATTCATTCATGATTTCGGCACAACCCACACTGGCACAAGAACCTCTAGGATGCCCTTGCGGCCGGTTTTGAGTACAAACAAATACATATTTTTCTGGTCTGGGCATGATCGTGATCCCTCTAAAAATTAAGCAGCTTGTTTATGTACGTGGGTAAAACAGTCTTTTGGACACACTCTGGAGCAAGCTTCACAGCCAATACAATCAAGGCCGTTTTTTATACTCATGACCATACTGTTGTCATCGTCATCTTCAAAATCGCCATAGTCATCATCAAACTCTTCTAAACCAAGCGCCTCAGCTTTCTCCACTAAATCGAAAACATCGCGAGGGCAAACTTTAAAGCATCGACCACACCCTATGCAGGTCTTTTGATTGATGTCAGTCACAAAGCTAGGTGTCCATTCCGTACCGCCAAAGGTTACACCCGTTAAAAATTCAGCCATGATTAGTCTCCCTATCAAGCCGCTTCAGCTTGCGCGGCGTTCAGTTTTTGATTGGCTTCATCCCATGCTTTACAGGCATCGTATGTAGCTTGTGCAATCCCCATAATCTCATCGTAAGCATCAGGCAAGCGGTCTTCAATCAGGTCATGTAATTCCATTGCCTGTTCACTGGCCAGGCGTTTGTTCTTTTTGACTTCTTTTTCCAACTTTCTCAATTCTTCAGGGGACATGGTTGACTCCTTAGTCGGTTGCAGCGTTGTGATATTTTTCAATTAATCCAAGCGCTTTCTCAATAGCTTTGTCACTTTTTTCGCACAGATCGGCCAGACTTGAAAAGCCAAAACGATGGGTATCACGCAATACCTTGTCGACCACAATCAATCTTCCAACCATGATTAGCGCGCGGCCAAAACCTTCATGAGTTACGTTGATCATAGGCGCTGCCATTAAGCCAGTTTTCTTCTCAATCAGCGTAGCCAGTGAGTTGTAATAGGCTTTTAACCGGGCGATGGTGATTTCTTCCGGATCACCGATAACCGGGATTTTCTGTTTACGTTCTTTAGTCAACACGATAGGGTCGATAATTTTTGCCTCCGACCAACCCTCATAAGTGTCGTAGGTGTCTATGGCACGTAATTGTTTAATATAATCTTTTACAATATCAGAAGTTAAATTGACATCATCTTCTTGTACGACTAGTTCAGCTGTGGCCATTTTGTTGTTCCTCATAGTAGGTTTGGTTAGCGCAGCGTAACCCAACAATCAATGTTCCAAAAATATTGGGTTACGCTGCGCTAACCCAACCTACAAACTATTTATTCGATAAATCATTCATCCCAACCTTCATCTTCCATCTGGTTAAATCGTTGAGGATCAGGACTTTTGTGTTGATTAATCGCTTTTGCCAGCCAATTTGAAGGCCCGGCTTTTATTTCATTTTGCA
>JAYTJI010000410.1:0-2432 GCA_043731245.1 Methylococcaceae bacterium
TGGCTAACTCATCACCGACGCCGAACGGTTTTTTATCCACCAAAATCAAATCAGGGTCAAAATCAAGAATCGAACTTTGAATAAGGTTGCTGCGCAAACGCAAAATCTGTTCGAAATCAAGATCGAGGAATTTCGCCTCGTAATCTCCTTTCATCGTGCGCGTAAGGCAAGGCAGCTTGATATAATCAATTTGAGGTGGAATACGAAAAGCATGGAGCATGGGAGAACCTGACAAAATGAGCACAGACGTGTTGGGATCTGACTCAACCAGCGCCTGAGCGATCACCAGCATTCGCCTGATATTGCCAAGACCAAACGTATCATGGGAATAAACGACAATCTTCCTTTTATTGTTTTCTCGGTTCATAAATAAGCTTCAACTCATGTTAGTGGTAACAATCTATAGATATACCCCGTTGTTTTTCGACTGATATAGCCTGCAAGTCAGTCTGTTTTCGTATGTAAATGCCAAGAAAACCGTCAAAGGTTCATTGTTTTGTAATAAATTTGTAATGTTTTGTGCAAGTCTCGCAACTTGACACCAGGTCGCTAAAGCTTGATGTTTGTAAATCGAGGGTTTATGGTTGTTATATAGATAAAGATTTTTATGTATTTAGAATGCCTCAATAAATAATCAAAATCGGCACCTAAAAACATACCTATTTGATTCTATTGGGATATTGAATTGATTGAGTTTTAGGCTTTCAGTTTATTGTGGGGCGGGGGCGGGGGTAAAGCTAAGAAATTAAAATAATATAAATTGCACAAAACAGAAACAATTGGATAAGCGTAGCGTATCCACCGAAGTACAGGGAAGTCAATAAGCTTTCATTCCTGCGTCCCTCATCCACAGGATCGGATCAAATAAGGATAATTGCCGCCATTGATTTTTGATTACGTAATGATTCTCAGTGCGGCGTGGGGACAGTAGAATAATTGAGGTCAGAGTTAAATAAAAAAGATTTTACTCTGCCCCATGGGTTCTCTCCAAAGGCATACCTTAGCTAAGGGAGTAGTCGCGATTGTTTGCGTAGTTCCGAACGGTAAAAAAATTCTTAAAATACGGTATAAAACTGACAGTAATTGGAATTGAATAGAAACAATAAATGGCAGCTGCTTCTCCTGTTGAAACACCTAGTAGCCATTGCGGCATAAACAAAGTCATTAGCGCCATAAACAAATGGTAGCTGGAAATTTTCCAATTATTTTTCCAGACAAAACCGCTTAATGCCAGTGCAAATAGGGAGCCGTGGGTAACAAGGGTTCCGAACGCACTCGATATGTGATAACCAATGTGATACGTTCCCATAAACAAACAGGAAACCATATTGCCAATAAAATTAGGTGTGGCATCAAATACTTGCAAGTTTTTTGGCAAAAATGAACAGATCAGGAATAAAAAGCTTAATGTCGCTCCAAAAAGTGTTGCTTGCTTAAGTGCGGTTTTGTCAGATGAGTAGGTTGCTAGTGCCGGCATAATAGCCAATGCTTGCAATGCAATATGATAAGTAGATAATTCACTTAAGTACAAGTTAGTGCCATAGCCGCATTGATCAGCAACCGGATAGGCGAAATATTGAATGAATTCCATGAGTGAGAAGTGGAAGATTGCATAGGATCTTGCGACCCGCACCCAAAAAGCTTCGTTTTTATCAAGGAAAGTCGCGCCTGAAGCTGCGAATCCTATAACCCCCAGCCCAAGCGACATGTCAGCACTAAAGCACATATTTTCACCTAAAATTGAAATAGTATAATAAAAAGAAGCATTAACACAACGTATAAAGTTAGCTGGTTACGTGATAGTTCAGTGTCCTGATCAACAGGGGCGTAAATTCAAGACAGATCAATTATAAGCCATCGATTTATAAAGACAACCGTTTGGCACTGAGCTGTGAGCTTGTCGAGCAGTTGAAATGCTACAACCCCGGACATTTTATTTACTCCCAACACAGTCAGGGAAAGCAAGTTGACATTTCTTAATGCCATAATTAACCTATTGGTTAATTAACTATGTAGTTTAACAAAATGTCTCTTGATCCACTTAGCGCTACCTTTGCGGCACTCTCAGACCCGACTCGCCGGGCGATTATTTCTCGTTTGGCCTTGGGCGAAACATCTGTTAAAGAGCTCGCTGTGCCGTTTGAAATGAGCCTTCCAGCAGTGACCAAACACCTCAAAGTTTTACAACGTGCGGGTTTGATTTCGCAGAGTCGCCAAGCGCAATGGCGGCCTTGCCGATTGGAGGCCCAGCCGTTACAAGAGGTTGCAAGTTACCTTGATCAGTATCGACAACTTTGGGAACAACGGCTTGACCAGTTAGATAGTTATCTTAAACAACTTCAATTAGAGGAGCGTAAGCCATGACAAATTCAAATCATTATGAAGTAAATCCTGAGCTAGACCTGATGTTTGAGCGCGTTGTAGATGTGCCG
>JAYTJI010000411.1:0-1145 GCA_043731245.1 Methylococcaceae bacterium
CCTTCAGCGATGCCCACTTGTCTGGCAGGAAACCATTCGCCGACCATGCGGATACCAATAACAAACCCCGCGCCAATAAATCCCGATAAAAACCGTGCGAGCGCCAATTGTTCAAAACTGGTCGCAAAAGCAAACATAAAACAAGGCACGCTGCCTGCTGCCAACAGTGTTGAATAAGTGCGTTTAGGGCCGAATTTATCAACCAAAATACCAATGACAATTCGCGCCGGAATAGTCAGGGCAACATTTAAAATCAGAATGGTTTTAATTTGTGATTTATCCATGCCCAGTGTTTGCGCAATCGCCAACATTAAAGGCGCGTGGTTGAACCACACTATAAAGGTAATAAAAAAAGCCATCCACGACATGTGGAGGATTTTAATTTTCCCCGAAAAAGAGAACAGGTTAAGTGTTTGAGATGACATGCTTGATTTTCCGTTATAAGAGTTATAGCTAAAGAACAAGCATGTTGTATGCCATGTACGAGGAATGTGGCTAATCACGCACTATTAGTGTGCAACACCTTATAAAAATGATATTTTTGTAGATGGAGTACGGTTATTTTTACCTAAAAGCACCAAAATAATGCAGCAAGAATTGTTTTGGTGCAATGAATTCTGAGGACGGGTAATTTCAACACTAAACAGGGTTTTTGGGTACACGGTGTTGACTAGGCAATCAGGGTATTAGCGGTTATCATATTAATCTACGCCCAGCAAAGCCTGCCAAAGAATCACTGACCTGATCGGCGTAATTTCTTTAGATTATCTTTTTTCCTCTATCCTTATAGTTGCGTGGATAGCAGGCGTGTTATCTGCCAATACAAACGATAGTAACGGAGATTGATTTATGGGTATTTCATTAAGTAAAGGCGGCAACGTCAGTTTGTCCAAAACAGATCCCAGCCTAAAAAATGTGCTTGTGGGTTTGGGTTGGGATGCAAGACCTACCGATGGCGCAGATTTTGATCTGGATGCCAGCGCTTTCATGGTCAAAGAAGATGGTAAAGTCAGGTCTGACAGTGATTTTATTTTCTATAATCAGACCAAATCAGCTTGCGGTTCTGTTGAGCATACCGGGGATAATCGAACCGGCGCGGGTGACGGCGATGACGAAGCAGTTATCGTTCTGCTCGAAAAAATCCC
>JAYTJI010000412.1:0-5900 GCA_043731245.1 Methylococcaceae bacterium
AGGCAGTGTCTTACAGATGATAAAATGGACCCATACTATAGGAGACCCCATTCTCTTTTCCTTGATTCAAGGCAATATAACGCAGGATCAAAAGTGGCTGCCGGAAAACAGGCTCAACACCCTGCAATACTATAAGGCAATGACTGAAGCTCATTGGGATTCTGCTGTTATTGTCTGGCCTGAAACATCAATCCCGGCTTATTTGTCTGAGGTCAACGAGTGGTTTTTACAGCCCTTAAGTAAATCCGCTCAGCAACATAATACGGATTTAATTGTTAGTCTGCCGACGCATGGAAACTCGGATGATGAGAAATACAATGTCGTAATGACTCTGGGTAAAGCAACAGGCATGTATCGAAAAAAGCATTTATTGCCGTTCGGCGAATATTTGCCTTGGCAACCCGTATCCGGTTTTATTTTAAACAGTCTGGCTATCAAATTGGGCAGTTTTAAGCCTGGAGGCCTCGACCAACCCTTGTTGAAAGCAGGAGGTTACTCCTTTATAACCTCCATTTGTTATGAGGATGCCTTCGGTGATGCGGGTATTATAGGTTTGCCCGATGCGGCTTATCTGGTAAATGTTACCAATGACGGCTGGTTTGGAAACTCAATAGAGCCTCATCAGCATCTGCAAATTGCCAGAATGCGAGCCATGGAAACCGGACGATTTCTGTTGCGATCCACCAATACGGGCGTGACAGCCGTTATTGCCCCCGATGGCAAGATTATCAGCCAGGCACCATTGTTTAAAGCCACCGTACTTACTGAAATGATAACGCCTATGGGTGGAATGACACCTTATGCCAGATTAGGCGATAAACCGATTATTTTTGTCCTGATAATTTTGTTTTTTTACATGATTGCTTTTGATGTGTTTTTGTTAAATAAAAAGTGGTTACAAAGAATTAAACTGCTTGGGCTGGGCTCAAAATGAGAAATGTTGGCTTCTAGCCTAAGTTGGAGCCCTAACCTTAAGCTATCGCGTCTGCTGGGAAATGGAGTTTTCGAAATTTGTTTTCATGTTATCGGACAAACCTACAAAAATGTTAGAATGATCAGCTTTTGCAATCCGAAGACCTTCGTACTTATCCATGTCTAATATCTTAAAGCTTCCACTAGATTCACTGAAACTCAATGTCGATTTGGCCGGGCTTGAATTCCCGGAAGCACCCCGATTACAAAGCGGTATTTTGGGACAGCCAAGGGCGCAGGCAGCATTGGAATTTGGTGTTGCTATGCCTAATCCCGGTTACAATATTTTCGTGATGGGGGAGCCTGGACTGGGTCGTTTGTCCATGGTTACCAATCATTTATATGCACTCGCCCAATCTTTGCCAGCACCACCTTCCTATGCTTATGTGGATAATTTTGACAATCCCAGAGAGCCGGTTGCAGTCGAATTTCCGGCAGAATATGGGCAGCTGTTCAGCAAAGATATTGAAAAGTTACTTGATAATTTGTTGTCAACTTTTCCTGCGGCCTTTGAAAGCCCGGCTTATCAGCAAAAAAAATCCGCAATTGAGCGTCAGTTTAGCCAGTTTTATAATAATGCGATTGATCTGGTTGATAAAAAATCTCAAGAAAATCATATAGCTTTATTCAGAGAAAGTGAATCTATTACCTTTGCACCTATCAGGGATAATAAGTCACTCAATGAAGACCAGTTTACCCAATTGCCGCAACCTGAACGTGAAGCTTTTCACAGCCACGTTGAGGAATTGGAAGAATATCTGAGCGACGTATTGTTGGAATTACCGCAATGGCGTCGGACTATGGTTGAAAAAATCAAGCAGCTAGACAATGACACTGTCAATTTGGCAATAGATCCATTGTTTGCTGAACTGAATGACAAATATCAGAATATTGATGATGTCATCACGTATTTAGCAGAAATCAAAAAAAATCTGGATAGTACCATTGCTGATTACCTAATGCCCAGCCGGGCATTGGAACTGCGAGACAATGCCGCAAAACGCTTGATGCTAACAGAGCAATACGCACCTAATATTCTGGTCGATAATAAACAGGAGAGCGGGGCGCCAGTCATATATGAGCCGCATCCCATTTATCAGAATCTGTTTGGCCGCATCGAATATGTCAGTGATCAAGGCACCTTGGTCACCAATTACCGAAAAATTTGCGCAGGCTCATTGCATAAAGCCAACGGTGGCTATTTAATTCTCGACGCAGAAAAATTACTGACCTACCCTTTTGTCTGGGAAGGCCTTAAACGGGCACTGCAATCAGGGCGCATTGAAATTGAGTCGCCGTATTCAGAACTGGGCATAAATACTATTACCTTAAAGCCCGAAGTGATCCCTTTAAATGTCAAAGTCATACTGGTGGGTTCGCGAGACATTTATTATCTGCTGGAAGAAATGGATGATGAATTCAATGAAATGTTCAGAATTCTTGCCGACTTCGATAATTATATTCCGCGTACCGATGAATCTATGCAGGGATTCGCCCAGCTTATGATTAAACAGGCGGCAGATTCGGGCGCTAAACCGTTAACGCGTTCGGCTATTGAGGGCTTAATCGAACACAGCTGTCGACTGTCAGAAAATCAGCATCATTTTTCTGCCCACATCAAGGATTCGCTGGACATTATTGCTGAAGCTAACCTATTTTGTAAGCAAGCCAAGCACAGCGAAATCGACAGGCCACATATTGCACAGGCCTTGGCAGCCAGGGAATACCGTAACGGCCGATTATCTCAGGCCATACTCGAAGAAATGCTCGATGGCACGATTCTTATCGATACCGACGGCGATGCTATCGGAAAAATCAACGGTTTAACTGTCCTGGAAATAGGCGGTAGCAGTTTTGGTGCGCCGGCACGTATTACTACGACGGTTTCTCCGGGTTCCAGAGGCATCGTTGATATTGAGCGGGAAGCAGAGCTGGGTCAGGCGATTCACTCAAAAGGCGTAATGATTTTAACGGGTTATCTCGGGCATACGTATGCGCAGCAATTTCCTTTGGCTATTTCCGCCAGTATCGCTATTGAACAGTCTTATGGGTATATCGATGGCGATAGTGCATCGCTGGGGGAACTCTGTTGTCTTATTTCCGCGCTCACACGCACACCAATCAAGCAAGCCTTTGCCGTTACCGGTTCGATTAATCAATACGGTGAAGTACAGGCAGTAGGTGGAATAAATGAGAAAATAGAAGGTTACTTTAGGCTTTGTAAGGCACGCGGCCTTAATGGGGAACATGCGGTTATAATTCCGGTGGCTAACAAACGCAATCTGATGTTGAAACAAGAAGTGATTGATGCTGTTGCAAAAGGATTGTTTGCGGTTTTTGCGGTAGCGAGTGTCGATGAGACCTTGGAACTATTGACCGGACAACCTGCGGGTGAAGTGGACGGCGAAGGATTGTATCCTGAAAACAGCATCAATTTCAGGGCTATCTCCCGATTAAAGGAAATTTCGGATATGGCCTCTGATGAGGATAAAGAGGAAGGGATTTAAAGATGGTGGGGCGACTTGTAGAGACGCAATATTTTGCGTTTCTACAGTGTCCAGGTTTATTTGGTTATCGATGACTTTAATCGCCGGTCTCAGTAATAATCACGTCGATACCATGCTGTCTTAACCGCGCTCTGATCGTATTAACGCTACCCGTCTGAACATAAGGGCCTATTTTGACTCGATACCAGTTCACGCTACCGACTTTTGCTTTCTGAACCTTAGAATCATAGCCCATAGCAGCAACCTTCCCCCTTAACTGATCTGCTTCCTTAAAAGTCTTAAAAGAACCTGCCTGCATAATATAATGCGTTTCTTTAGCTTTACCTACGCGCTCTTCCCGTGTGCGGGTTTTAATTTCATACTCAGGCACCACAACTTCCTTTTCAGGTAAAATGGTGTAAAAATCAAACTGCGGTATTTTGGGTTCGGGTTTAACGTCAGGTTTTTTCTCTTCTTTGGATGTTGCTGCGATCTGTGCGCCAGTCTTATTCGGTATTGGTTGTGAAATCTGCTGGGGATTTATTGGTTTGGATCCGGTACTTCGTACATAAACCAGAAAAACCACAAATGAAATAATTAGCGCGGTAATCAGCATCCATTTCAACAAGCCAATACTGGCCTGCTGCTCGGATTTTTGTTTGCGCTGCCCAGCGTATCTACCCTGTGTTCTTGGTTTATAATCTCTGGACATCACATGGATTCAGGTGTGTTGATGTTTAATAAGCCCAAACCGTTTGCCAATACTTGTTTTACCGCACACACCAGATTTAATCTGGCATCACGGAGACTGGCATCGTCAACAAGAAACTGGTGGGCGTTGTAATAGGTGTGAAATTCGTGGGCGAGGTCTCGCAGATAATGAACCAACTGATGCGGTTCATATTGTAAAGCTGCGCGTTCCAGTATTTCCGGATACCGCACCAATGCCCCCAGTAATGAAATTTCATGTTCTTCAGTCAATTTAGTCAGGTTTTCCATGCCCAGCAACAGATTTCTTTCAAAGCCTTTTTCATCCAGTTGCCGCAACACGCTACACACGCGAGCATAAGCATACTGTACATAAAACACCGGATTCTCATTGGATTTTGAAGTCGCCAGTTTCAAATCAAAATCCATGTGCTGTTCTGACTTGCGCATTACATAAAAGAAGCGTGCCGCATCCTTGCCCACTTCATTGCGCAATTGCCGTAAGGTGACAAATTCACCTGAGCGGGTTGACATTTGCACTCTTTCATCGCCCCGATATAGTACGGCAAATTGTACTAACAAGACCTTTAATTTAGACTCATCAGCCCCCAGGGCTTGGATAGCTGCCCTGACTCTGGGCACATAGCCGTGATGGTCTGCACCCCAAATATCAATAATCTGGTCAAAACCACGATCCAGCTTGTTCATGTGGTAGGCAATATCCGATGCAAAATAGGTGTACTGGCCATTTTCACGCACCACGACCCGATCTTTTTCGTCGCCTAACTGGCTGGACGCAAACCAGGTTGCGCCATCTTGTTCATAAAGATGTCCGCCAGCACGTAAACGTGCTAACGCTTTTTCCACCGAACCGTCATCCATTAAATCGCGTTCTGAAAACCATTGCTGATAATCAACACCAAATTCTTTCAAATCAACCTTGATGTCAACAAGAATACTGTTCAAGCCGATTTGAAAAAAATCACGATATAGGGGCAACCCCAGTAAGGTTTTCGCTCGGTCAATTAGCGCATCAATATGCGTGTCCTTATCGCCGCCCTGCGGCTCATCCGCTGGAATATTCTCTAATAACAGCTCTATTGGCCTGCGGTATTCATTATTAGCGTTTTTATGAATATCATTGGCAATTTCGCGCACATAATCACCGCGATAGCCGTTGCTGGGAAAATGTACCAACTCACCACATTCTTCCAGATATCGTAGCCAAATACTGGTAGCCAGTATATCCATCTGCCGTCCGGCATCATTAACATAATACTCACGATGCACCTCAAACCCGACGGCCTGTAATAAATCAGCGACCGCAGAACCATAAGCGGCTCCTCGACCGTGTCCTACATGCAACGGCCCTGTAGGATTAGCTGAAACAAACTCAACCTGAACTTTTTTACCCGCACCGATAGTGCTTAAACCAAATTCCCGCCCCTCGGAATGGATTTGCCTGACAATCTGATACTGAGAGTTTGGATTGATAAAGAAATTAATAAAACCGGGCCCTGCCAGCTCCACTTTAATAACTGAATCATGCTGCGGCAGTGCAGCGATAATTTTTTCGGCCAGTTGCCGAGGATTAGCTTTCGCTGGTTTTGCCAGCACTAATGCCAGGTTTGAAGCAAAATCACCGTGTAGTGCATCACGGGTGCGTTCGATTGTTATATGCGGAGTGATTTCCAAGCCAATAATCCCCTCTGCCTTGAGTGCTTCAACGGCTTG
>JAYTJI010000413.1:0-1141 GCA_043731245.1 Methylococcaceae bacterium
ATGAGTTGGCGGGATTTTCTGGCGGCATCTTGCGTGACCGCGCAGGAATTAATCACAATCAGATTAGCCGCTTGCGCTTGCCGTGTTATTTGATGTCCGGACTTTTGAAACGCTTGCGCCCAGGTTTCCAATTCCGCCTCATTAAGACGGCAGCCGAGTGTTTTAAGGTGAACTTTCATTAATCATCCAAAGAACCAGTATGCAACAAAAATAGCGGCAATAATGCCCGCAAAATCGGCTATTATCCCACAGACAGCCGCATGACGAATACGTTTGATACCCACCGAACCAAAGTAAATGGCCAGTACATAAAAGGTGGTTTCCGTACTGCCCTGTACGATGGACGATAAGCGTCCGGCAAACGAATCCGCGCCATGCGTTTTCATGGTATCTATCATCATCGCCCGTGCGCCGCTGCCGCTGAAAGGCTTCATTAGGGCGGTAGGCAAAGCGTCGACAAATCGATCGTCGAGCATAAAATAATGCACGATAGTCCGCGCCAAACCGGCCAGTAAATCCAATGCACCACTGGCTCTGAATACGCCAATGGCAACCAGCATGGCAACTAAATAGGGAATGATAATGATGGCCGTTTGAAAGCCTTCTTTTGCGCCTTCAATAAAAGCGTCATAAGCATTAATCCCTTTATAAATCGCACCGGCAATAAAGGTGATAACTAATGAAAACAAAATGACATTGCTGATGGTGGCGGATTGCTGGAGCATAGCCTGTTGCGGCAAGCTGGAAAAATAGGCCAGTAAACCGCCGACAGCCAGCGTAAAGCCGCCCAGATAAGCCATGACCACCTTATCCAGCAGGTTGATTTTCTGCACGGCGGCAACGGCAAGCAAGCCGGCCAGCGTTGAAATATACGTAGCGATTAATATCGGAATAAATACGTCAGTAGGGTTTGCCGCGCCGAGTTGGGCGCGATATGTAAAAATCGTGATGGGAAATAGTGTAACGCCTGAGGTATTGATAACCAGAAACAGAATTTGCGCGTTGCTGGCGGTGTCAGGATCAGGATTAAGCGTTTGCAGTTCCTTCATGGCTTTAATGCCCAAAGGTGTCGCAGCATTATCCAGCCCCAGAGCATTGGCGGAAATATTCATCACAATAGCGCCTAGCGCCGGATGTCCTT
>JAYTJI010000414.1:0-5911 GCA_043731245.1 Methylococcaceae bacterium
TTCCACAGCAATTGAATCTGGCATTGCAGCCGCTCTAGCGCCTCCCTGCGGAAATAACCCTTCACGCGGTTATCGCCCAAAGCTTCCTGGGTCAGAAACACATTGCGCAAGGCGCTCTTGACGGTACGCCGTTTGGCCTCGGTCGGATGGGCGGTCATCACCGGCAGATACAGCAGTTCGTCCAGCAGAACCTGGAGTTTGTCCGCCGTTACCCCTGACTCCTTGAGCGCAAGCAGTGTATCGTGAAAGGAACCAGTCCAGTAGTGACCGCCCCGTTCGGCTTGCCGCCGCCGTATCTTCAGGTAATGGGATTCCTCGGCAATATTGAGCAGGCTGAAATAGCGGTTGAATACCTGTACTACCTCGCCGATGGCCTCGGGGTTCAGTCCTTCGACAGTTTCCAGCAGATGCAGCCGCCGGGGCAGGCTACCATCGCGAAATAATCCGGTGTAGCGATGTTGCAGTTGCTCAACCGTAGCGGCAATTTCAGGCCGGGACTGGGTTTTCAATACCCGCGTCAACACCGATCCTAGCAGACGGATCGAACGGCGGAGCTCTTTATCATCAGATGATATGTTCATGGTAGATTCCATACAATTAGCAAAAGCCAGGTTCTCACATCCGACTGAAAAGGTTTAAGACCCTTTAGGATTATTAACAAGTAAAGTATCATCATAAAAACTGACTTCACCCGTTGTAATATTATGATTGCCACCAATAATTTCTATCTCGCCTGCTTCTATCATTTCCTTTAAAATCGGGCTACGTTCGATAATGGCATGTACCGTCCGTTTTACATTGATGGCCGATACTTTTTCCACAAATTCACCGTTGCCTGAATTGCGGTTTTCGGTTTCGGTTTTTTCATCATAAACCGCAGGCTGTATTTTGCTTAACAGCGCGGTAAGGTTGCCCATTTCTACGTGATCGCAGGCTCCTCTAACAGCGCCGCACTTGGTATGACCTAAAACCACTATGATTTTGGAGCCGGCTACTTTGCAGCCAAACTCCATACTGCCCAGAATATCTTCATTAATAATATTGCCCGCAATACGAACGCTGAATACATCGCCCAAGCCCTGGTCAAAAATCAACTCAACTGAGGTGCGGGAATCTATGCAACTTAAAATAACCGCAAAAGGATGTTGCCCGTCAGAAGTTTCATTGGCCTGTTGCAGCAAGTTACGGTTGACTTTCAGGTTGTTGACAAAGCGTTTATTGCCTTCTTTCAATAGATCCAATGCCATTGAGGGTGTTATGGCGGCTTGCAATTCTTTAGTTAAAGTTTTCATTTTTATCCCAATGTTTCCTATGTTTAAGTCGGTTTAATAAGTAAATTATGAAGATAAGTGATAAGGGAACCTCTAAAAACTGCTTATTTATGCTTCGACAGGCTCAGTAAGAACGGATAAGTGACTGATTTTAAAAAATTACCGTTCGCACTGAGCTTGTCGAAGTGCAATTTTTAGAGATTCCCATAAGTTATCGCCTGGCGGAATTAGCTTATCGATATTAAGTCTATTTTTGGTGCTACTTCAGCTAATCAGTAACATAAATGTGCTTATCGTTAAGGCGGAATAAATGAGTATGAGCTTGATTTTCTCCACTGTCCCATGACTATGCCAATAGTAAATGGCCTGATGTTGAAATGCGTAAAACTTGAAAAACAAGTAATCCCTAAGCCAATATCGCCAAAATAAAATAGTAGTCCCTATCCCCACAACGACACTGAAATAAAAGACGATCAACTGCGCTAAAGGTTTATCGAAACCAAAGGTGTGCATTAAAAAATGTTCAAGTACAAATGAAGTCGCTTCATAAAAATAGTGCACCATCAAAACAATGCTGTGACCAATACCATCAGGGAAGTGAATCAGAAAACCTAATGCCAAAAGATACAGTAGCCATTTCAAAATCGATAGGGATTTTGTTTTGTTCTTAACAATCTCATTTATCATCACTTGAGACCCTCTTAATTCAATTGGAATATTCATCTCGTTGCATTTGAACCCCCAAAATCGCTTGGTAATCTGCATAACTCCTGAACAAACTGGCGGTTGCTTCAGCATACTGTAAGGCAGCATCTCCTTTGGCTATTTCCCGTAAATTAACGAACAGTAAAGTACTTTCGCCTAAATCAAACCGTGTCTGCTCCCCTTCCGCCAATTGCCCGGCCGCATTCAGTTGGTTAGCATTTAATGACAAGCGTTTCCGTAGCGCTGATAGTGCCGAAAAAACATCTTTTACTTCTGTAGCAATCCGCTCATTCTGCAATTGACGATCCAAATTTAAACGGCGGACGTTGGCGGAAGCGACCTGGGCACGTCCGATAGCGGTTCGTTGTTGTAATGGAATATCGATATTCAAACCCACGTAAAGCTCGTTACGATTAAGCGTCTCCTTGCTATTGCCGATATCATTGGCCGCACTCACCGTTAAGTCGACAGCAGGTGCCCGCTGATTCTGTTGTAGCTCCAATTCTGTTTGGGTTTGCTTGGCTTGTAATTCCAGCCGTTTGGATTCAGGCCGCTGATTTAGCGATGTTTGCAACGCTTCGTCAACGCTGATAGTTTTTATCGAGTCGGGATCAGGAAATTGCACTGGCAGTTGTTTATCCGTGGGAAGTTGAGGTTGGCCGGCATCATCGCGCCAATATAGCGATAATTGAATTGCGCTTTGTTCCAATAAACGTTGGGCAGCAACCACGCGTTCTTGTCGTTCGATGATCGCGCGTTGATTATCCAAGGCTTCAAATTCGGGTATATCACCCGCAACCACCCGTTCTCGTATACCTTTATCCCTTTGTTCAGCAATTTGCAGCAAATGCTGGGCAACCATCAACCGTTGCCCCGCCAGCACCCAATCCCAATAACGATAGGAGGCAATCCGGGTCGCCTCAATCAAAGCTTGTTCGTACTCATGCCCTGCTATTAATTGACCCAATTCCGCTTGTTGTAAATTGGCCCGACGGCGGTCAATTTCGCGGTTACGCCATAACGGAACATTCACCCCAATACGGGCTTCACCACTATCGGCCGTCAGGCTTTTGCCCTCATAAACGGGATAATCGCCAACGCCCCGCCGCCACCCGCCAAAGAATGTGGTACCCCAAAGCGTAGTGGGTTGCTCCAGGCTGACCTCATTGTTTTGGTTTTCATACAAACCTGTGATCGACCAGCGGTTTTGTGATTTTAATAAGGTATCAAAGCCGCCTTCCGATGCGGTCAGTTCACCGGCGGCAACTTGCTTACGTTGTTCGCTGGCCAACAAGCCAGGAAATGACTTTTGCGCTGAACTTAACACCACGTCTAATGTTAGCATTGAGTTCTTACTGGATATGGCTTCTGCTGCCAATGCGAAAGCGGGAAGCAGAAAAAGCATGAAAAAAGCCGCTTTACTCATGAACTCTTCTCTCCATCCTCTTTGGTTTTTTTAACGTCGTCTTTTGGTGTGTCCCCCGCGTAAGGCTCCGGTAAAATTAGAGGTGGAAAGCCATTGAAAATACGCCACAACTCATACCCCAAGCTGACTTGACCTAACAGTACCCAACCGTTAACGCGAACGCCTTGGCGCAAGAACCGTACACTGGGCCACGCATTATCTTTACGGTCTGGCCTCACCAATACCCGAAAGTGGCCTTTACCGTCATCGGTTGCATCAATCAAGGCGACCTTGCCACCAAAGGAGCCCACTGAAAACTCAGGCCAACCGCCAAACTGGATCGCAGGGTAGCCTTCAAATTGCAAACGGACTCTACTGCCCGTCACAATCAAGGGAAGATCATTACCATCAACCCATAATTCAACCACACGTTCTTCAGTATCCGGGATAAAAATAGCTAATGCTTGGCCTGGCTTAACCATTTCTGCCCCTGGGTTTGCCAATAAGCGAAATACAATCCCATCACGAGGCGCGGTAACCGTTTGGGTTTGTTGTCGAGCCAGACGGGTTTGCAATTTTAGGATGTCTGCACGCACGCTGTTTTGGTCTTCAATTGCCTTGTTTAAGTCAGCACGGGATTTTTCGACGTTAGCTGATGCGTCCGCCGCGAGCTTTTGCCCATCTGAAGTTAATGCATCAACTTCATTTTTTGCGGCTTCAAACGCCGCTTGTGTCCTTTCAACTTCAGCGGCACGTTGGGCCATTTCAAGTTGGGATAACTCCAGCGTCCGCTGTGAAGCCAGCCCTTTCCCCCGAAGCTGTTGTTGCCTGGAAAGGTTTAATGTAGCGGTCTGTTTGGCAGCTTTCGCAGCTTGTACCGATTGGTCGGCAGCTTTTCGCCGTTCATTTGCCATCTCCACTCGAGACTGTGCCGCAGATATGGCTTGAGGACGGGCACGTTCTGACATCCGCAATTGTTCTCGGAAGGTGTTAACCCTGTTGTCGGTGGCTTCCTGTTTTGCCAAAGCGGCTTTTTGTTCGCTCTCCAGACGTTGCAGTAATTGTGGGTCGTTATCCAGTAATTCTGCCATTATGTCGCCTTGTTTAACCTGAGAACCTTCCCTGACCAGCCAGCGTGAAATTCGGCCTTCCACTTGGGCGCTAATGAGTTGTTGACGATCAGCTGGTGTATAAGCGACCACCCGTCCGATACCACGGACGTTTTGTTGCCAAGGCGTGAAGCCTAAAAATAAAAACAGGAGCAGGAACAACTTGATTAAACCCCGCGCAATGCGTTTGGCAACGGGTGCTGTCTCTACCGTTTTTAAGGTATTAACCACGGATGGTAAAGGGCGAGTTGATTCATCATTGTGTATCATGAGTCACCTTGATTATCATCTTTTATGTCCGATAACTTACCGTTATCAAGCTTGATTTGCCTCTTAAATCGAGCAATGATGTCAGCACGTTGGCTGGTAACAATCAGTGTCCAAGGCGAATTTTGGGCAAGCAAATGATCAAGAATCGTTGGCAATACCCGGTTATCAAGTCTATCCAGCATATTGTCCAATAAGAGCAAGCGCGGTCGCCCAATCATTGCCCGCGCTAAGGTTAGTCGTAAGCCTTGCTCTTGGGTCAATGGCGAACCATTCGGTAATAAAAAAGTTTTCAGACTGTCGGGCAGTTCCGCAATAGTTTCGGCCAAACCAACTTGAGCCAACATTTGCCTGACTTCCGTTAAAGTCAGGGCACGTCCCAAGCACACGTTGTCCAATAAAGTGCCAGTAAATATCTCAGCGTCTCTGACTAGGCAAACGGTATTGCGTAGTTGGCCAAGATTAAGGTCGCGAAGATCATGACCGTTCAAACAAACCTGACCAGAACAGGGTTGGCGTAAGCCATAGATGACATCGAGCAGACTGCCTTTCTCCATGCCGTCGGTAACCACGAGGTGCGAACCAGGAGCAAGCTGCAAACTGAAATTACTCAGCGCATCCAAGTGTATCCCTTCAGGTAATGATAGATTTTCAATATCTACCTTATAGGGTGCTTCGAAAAGTTCAGGCATTGCTCCTTGATCTTTTTCCTGCGGCAAATCCAACAAATAGCCGAGCTTATCGACACTTGCCAGCATTTCATAAAAGTTATCCAAGGTTTTACCCAATCGGGTCAAACCGTAGATCATTGCACTAACGACCAATTCCGCTGCAATCAGTTGGCCCAAGCTGAGTTGGTTGGATATCACCATCCAGCCGCCCATAGCCAATAGTAAAGTGTTGGCAAGGGTGTGTAGAATCAACGCGCCGATATTTTGGCTGGACAACACCTTAAAATGCTTTGTGCAAGCATCAACATAGTTTTTCGCGATCCGGTCGGTTTGGGCATCAAGATAAGCCCTATTTTCGGACGATTTACCAAGGATTTGATTGGACGCTATATCCTCCAGCCAAGCGGCTGCCATATATTTTGCTTTTGATTGCTCAATGGCCGATGTCAAGCCGTTTTTGCCCATGCCGAACAAAATAAAGGC
>JAYTJI010000415.1:0-2198 GCA_043731245.1 Methylococcaceae bacterium
ATAGAATGCAGAAATTGCTTGAAGTGCAAACAGCAATGTTTTCACGCAATCGAGCAATATTTACCTTGGTTTTTGTTGACATTGATAATTTCAAAAAACTTAATGATACTTACGGGCATTTCTACGGCGACCATGTCCTTAGTGAAGCAGCGTCTTTTATGAAACAAAACTTACGCGTTGGCGATGTGATTGCACGTTGGGGAGGCGAAGAATTTCTAATCATGTTACCCGATACAAATATCAATGGCGCGCGAATTATGGCTGAAAAAATCCGTAAAGCAATTGCAGACAAGCCATTTCATTTAGCTGACGAGAAAGTTTCAGTTACGATGACATTTGGACTCGCGCAACATGCACTTGAAAACTCAATTGAAGACAGTCTCAAGCAAGCCGATAAGGCGCTATACGGAGGCAAAGAAGCTGGACGCAATCGCGTTATGGGTTAAAGCGATTGCCGTCAGGTTTCACGCTGCATGAAATATCGGTAAAGCAGTTTAAGCAGAAAAAGCACGGCCTAACCTAGCCGTATTAGCACCCGTTTTTCGTGGTTATGTTGCCATTTGCCTTATATTCTTGAGATTTGAATTATGATTTTCACTACTGCTAATCTTTGCGATGCTTATTCAGAAACGGATAATTTCCAGATTGCCGAACCACTATTTATGTCTTATGGGGCTAACTCCGCGTTTTGTGGACAAATTACCACACTAAAAACGTTTGAGGATAACGTTTTGGTGAGAACGGTTTTGGAAGAAAAGGTGCAAAATCGGGTATTAATTATTGATGGTGGCGGTTCACACCGATGCGCTCTGGTAGACAATGCTCTGGCAATGCTTGCTATTGATAATGGTTGGCAAGGTATTGTTATTTATGGCTGCATTCGGGATTCTGCAATGATAGCCCAGCTACCAATTGGTGTACGTGCCCTGCATACACACCCCTTACAAAGCCATAAAAAAGACCATGGCGACCGTGACTTATTAGTCTCTTTCGCGGGTGTCAATTTCAAAAAAGATCATTATTTATATGCCGATATGGACGGAATTGTCGTATCGGCAACGATGTTGAGTTAGAATAATCCCACATTAACCTAGTAAAGAAGTCAAGATATGCAAATTGTACTCGCTAACCCTCGTGGATTTTGTGCCGGTGTAGACCGCGCTATAGAAATAGTCGACCAAGCCATCGAAACGTTTGGCGCACCTATTTATGTCCGCCATGAAGTTGTCCATAACCGCACAGTTGTTGATGGCCTTAAAGAAAAAGGCGCTATATTCATCGAAGAATTAACTGACGTTCCCGTTGGCTCTTACCTGATATTTAGTGCCCATGGCGTTTCCAAACAAGTACAGAAAGAAGCTAAAGAGCGCAAATTAACAGTCTTTGATGCCACCTGTCCACTCGTTACCAAAGTTCACATACAGGTCGCCAAACATGCAAAATCAGACCGTGAAGTAATCCTTATTGGGCATGCCGGACACCCGGAAGTTGAAGGTACGATGGGGCAGTATGAAAAATGCACTGAAAATGGCAGTATTTATCTGGTAGAAACGCCGGAAGATGTTAAAAACCTGGTCGTCAATAATCCAGACAATCTGGCTTATGTAACACAAACCACGCTGTCAATGACGGATACCAAAATCATGGTAGATGCTTTGAGGGCACGCTTTACCTCCATTCAAGAACAGAAAAAAGACGACATTTGTTACGCCACCCAAAACCGCCAGGATGCTGTGTATGAACTGGCAAAGACCGCTGACACCATTCTTGTTGTTGGCTCTATCAACAGTTCTAACTCAAATCGTTTACGCGAGATCGCCGAACAACTCGGTAAAAAGGCCTATTTGATTGATACAGCAAGCGATATGCAGCAAAGCTGGTTTGATGGCGTTGGTGTGGTCGGTGTTACTGCCGGGGCTTCTGCGCCAGAAGTACTGGTGCAGGAAGTAATCAATCAGTTAAAACAATGGGGCGGTAAATCGACTATTGAGATTCAGGGCATAGAAGAAAAAGTCGTATTTTCTTTACCTAAAGGCTTAAAGAAATAAGTGGCTCTGAGTGTCGCCTGAACTCGAAGCCATTCGCCTGGATAAATGGCTATGGACTGCGCGTTTTTTTAAAACGCGCAAACTGGCAGCTGTGGCTGTTTCCGGTGGAAAAGTACATATTAATAATCAACGCACAAAACCGGGAAAAGA
>JAYTJI010000416.1:0-3624 GCA_043731245.1 Methylococcaceae bacterium
CTAAACCAATAACAGCTAGCATACATGTTTTGGCACTAGCCTTGAGTAATTTTGTTAAAAAGGTATTTTTCATAGTGGTTCCCTATTGTTAGAGTGATATAGAGCACTCTTAGTTATTGGCCGAGTTCAGCCTTAAAATCGAACATGTGCAAATTACCACGAAATTACTTAAATTTTCCTTAACAACTTAACTAAAGTTTCGGAGTTCGTTTTTACCCGCATAGCAGTCGCTCATCCTTGATTTCCAAAGCCTCGAGCTTTAGCGTCCTGGTGTCAAGTTGGAGGACTTGCAAAAACCAGCATTCTATGTGGGCATCAATAGCGTCCATCACCATGGCAACGGCATCACCCATTACCGCTTTCAAGCTATCCAACGCTGTAAGGCGGATTCGCGCTAGCAATCCGCCATGATCGGAGCCTTGAACCTGATTCCCGCTCGGAATTTCCAAGCGGGGATTTTTTTATGTCCGATTGTATTGGATATTGTACGTTGATTGGCGGTTTGCTGAAGCGAAACCGCCCTACCCATGCTACGATTTACATTTTTATCATGCTGATGCGGAGCGGGTATGCCCAACTATCGACGGACAATGTGGCTGGCGGTTGTTATTTTTTCACCGTTAACCTTCTGGAACGGCAACGTACCTTGTTAACCGATCATATTGATTTACTACGCGATTCGGTACGCCGGGTGCGCCGCTTACATCCATTCCACATTGATGCCTGGGTGGTATTACCCGATCACCTGCATTGCATCTGGACACTGCCGCCTGATACAGATGATTTCCCTATGCGTTGGCGTCTGATTAAATTGCTGTTTTCCAAAGGTTTGCCGCGTACCGAACGCTTATCGGCGACTCGGCAACGGCGTTCCGAACGGGGTATCTGGCAACGGCGCTATTGGGAACATACTATTGTTACCGAGCGTGATTATGCCCAACATATTGACTATATCCACGTTAACCCACTCAAACATGGCTATGTAAAACAGCGCGTAGGGTGTATAAGCGAAGCGTCATACACCACATTGGAATTCCTACCACAAACATGAAATGTACCACGTCGCGCCATTTAATACTGCTATGATTTCATTGCATCCCGTCTTTTCTGACAAACCGGCAATTCGTAACTTTCTATTGGATGTATGACGCTTCGCTTATACACCCTACAATGGCTATAATTATTACGCCCTGCTACTATGCCTGCCGTTGAGGATTTATGTCTAACTATGTTCGTTACCGTGTGCCGGGTGGATGTTATTTTTTCACCGTTAACTTACTGGAACGTAAAAAACACCTGTTAACCGAACACATCGAACTATTACGCCACGCCTTTCGTACCGTTAAACAGCAACGCCCTTTTAATATTGATGCCATTGTCATATTGCCTGAACATCTGCATTGCATCTTGACTTTACCTGAAGGCGATGATGATTTTTCAGGTCGTTGGCGTGCTATTAAAAAAATATTCTCTAAAGGGTTACCTATCACCGAACACCGTTCCGATGTACGCCTCAAACGCCATGAACGGGGGATTTGGCAACGCCGTTTTTGGGAACATGCCCTCCGTAACGAAACAGATTACATCAGGCATATTGATTACATTCATTACAATCCCGTTAAGCATGGTTGGGTGACACGGGTAGCCGATTGGCAGCATTCCAGTTTTCATCGATTTGTTGAGCGGGGCATTTATCCACCACAGTGGGGTGCAGACGTCGATTTACCTTATGATTTTGATAAGTCGTAGGCCTGTGATGAGGTGTATGACGCTTCGCTTATACACCCTACGCTTGTTTGTCCATGACGTTGTTTTCCTCTGAATGGCAAAACAATCTTGCCCGATTTCCGCCTTAAGAAAAATCAATTATTTTTGCTCAAAAAATCGCTTATAGGTAAAAAAACCAAGGTACATGGTAACAACCAGTATACCTGATTCCAGTGACAGTAGCCCGAGACCGGTAACAGCTGGCCCAGGGCAATAACCACTAATGCCCCAGCCGATGCCAAAAATACTTGCACCCACGCGAGACGGGGTTTGCAACCCCCGTTCCAAACGTTTGATGCCGTCGTTATCTTTATTCCATGAAAGAAATCACTGCGGATGGAAACATATCCGCTACCGCTTTTCAATTGCCCACGATCCCATTAAAACGGAAGCGCCATGCCGTCCCGACGCGTAGCCACAGAGCTGAATGCCGGAACTTATTACCTCACCCTAACCGTTCAGCGTTGGTACACTCTGTTTGACCGTTATAACCGCTGGCAGATTATGTCCGATTCGATCCGTTATTGCCAAGACAACAAAGGGCTGGAATTGAACAGTTATGTTTTTATGTTGAACCATATCCATCTCATAGTTACCTCGCCGGATATGGCGGGATTTTTACGAGACTTCAAACGATACACTACGGCTAAATTCAAAGCCAATCTTGAAACTACTGAACCGAGTGTTTTGAAACTGTTTATTGATGCACAGGGAAGTTACCGGTTTTGGATGGAGACTAATGCTCCGAAGAAGATCGAAAATCCAGCTTTCTATCTTCAAAAGCTTAACTATATTCGCGAAAATCCGGTACGAAAAGGTTATGTTTCCCGTCCTGAACATTGGCTTTGGTCATCGGCCAACCCGGCTTCGCCGCTGCTTACCAAATTGCTTGCGACATGATGTGCCCCGTTCGAAAAGTTTTGTCTTGGGTATGTATAGCCGCTTAGCTTGGGCATCGTAGAAACGTTAGGGACGGGGTTGCAAAGCCCGTCCCGCTTGTGGAAATCTACCCGATTGAAGCGCTTCTATCGTCGGCACGTCCTATGGTTTTTCGTCCGCTTCATCTTCGGGTACGCCGCGTAGAGAAAATAATAATACCGTCATAATATTTTGTGATTGGAAAGGCTACCAACTTGAAATGAGATATTATAGCTACAAAAATTCGTAGCACGGAGAAGCGTGATAAGTTTGCGAGCACAGTTGTAAACCCACGGGATCGGGAGCTATACAATTATGCCTAACTTAAATGAGACAAAGCTAAGCATTCTAAATCTCTTTAAAACATAGGCTTACAAATTGGCATTTATTGACCGTCAACACTGACGAATACTAAGTTATTGACTTAAACGAGTCGAATTCAGCTCTGTGCCGCATTTAATGACAGGCAACCGTTGGTTGTCAACGGGTAAAGAGCAAAGCACATAGAGAATACAACACAGCAATGAACCACAAAGACCAACCATTAATGGCAGCAACCCAAACCTGGTTAAAAACCGTCATCATTGCATACAGCATCTGTCCGTTTGCTAAACATGAACTGGAACGCGGGAGTATTCGTTTTAGCATCAACCACGACACGGAAGTTGAAAGCTGTTTATTGAACCTGATGCTGGAATGCGATCGATTGGATACTGATGCAAGCATTGAAACCACGTTACTGATTTATAGCAGTGCTTTTACAGCCTTCGACGATTATTTAGATTTTCTTGATCTGGCCGAGACACTTATATGTGAACAGGGCTATGAAGGCGTTTACCAGTTAGCCAGTTTTCATCCGGATTACTGTTTTGAGGGAGCCAGGCAGGACGATCCAGCTAATTACACCAACCGCTCGCCTTACCCGATGTTGCATTTATT
>JAYTJI010000417.1:0-3663 GCA_043731245.1 Methylococcaceae bacterium
TTGATAGGGTTTGCCCCAAACCCGGCAAACCCACGAAAAATTCGCTGGTGGCCGTGTTGCTACGCATGGTGGCCTGATGAATTTTTAGGAAACTTCAGAATTCCAATACTCTAGCTTCGTAAAACATTGTGTGTGCGACTCTAGCGTATACGATTCTCTCAAGCAATACAGTCTTGTTACCGTCATATCAAGCTACCTTTCGTTGAATAAGCCTGATATGACGGGAAACCGGGCTTTATTTCATCATTTTTGGATGATGCATATTCATCATTTGCATGTGTTCAGCCTTAATTAATTCAAGCTGTTGATCTTTTAAAGCCTGTTGTTTGGCTGGATCAGTTTCTGCAAGAATTTTGTTGGAAAGATCATGCATCTTGAGTATCTGCTCCTGCCTCATTTTTAAATGTTCCATCATTTTTGATTCATCCATTTTAGCCATAGGATGATCCATTTTCATTTCAGGTTTGTTTACAGCTGGATCAGCTGCTAAAGCGACCTGGCTTAAAGAAACCAGTGCCAAAATAGCGATTAATTTAGCTAGCATTTTCACAATATTACCTCTTAATTTTTGTTATAGAAAAAGTACTTTAACACTATATTATTAACCAACCATTAACAACTATAAAAATACAAAGGGTAGGTTGCCTATTCAGATTATTTTAACAGTGGAAGGTGGTGTGATGAGTTTGTTTAAACACCGATTTGTTCCTGTACAATCAATGTGGGGATGTTTTTTAATTTGCATAAATGCTGGGGAATGAAAATGCTTTAAGGCACACTTGCAAGCCGTCAACAGCAACTGATTTTATGATGTTCAAGTTATCTCTTCAGGCGCAGGCTTTGCGGTGACATTATAAAATTTGCCAGGTTTTTTAGCGCCTGGACAATCTATGCTAAACCGCTCCACTTGTTCACCCAGTTTTATTGCAGTTAGCTGACCGCCCCACAAACAACCGGTATCAATAGCATAGCAGTTTTTCCCCTCATAATAGCCCAATGTAGACCAGTGTCCGAAGATAACGCGCATATCCGCATTTTTACGTTTTGGTACTTCAAACCACGGTAATAGCTCTTTAGGTTGAGAACCTAAAGGGCCACTGTTGGCAAAGTCAAGGCGGCCATTAACGTCACAATAGCGCATACGCGTAAAGCAGTTAATGATAAAACGTAATCGGGATACGCCTTTTAAGCTGGCAGACCAGATATTCGGTTTGTTACCATACATTTGTTTTAAAAAGTCTTGATAGTCAGAGCCTTTTAAGACCTGTTCTGCCAGTAAGGCCATTTTTTGGGTTTTTTTAAAATCCCATTGCGGTGGCAAACCAGCATGAAGCAAACAGAAATCATCGTTATAATGAAACAGTGGCTGATGTCTTAGCCAATGAATTAATTCATCCCGGTCTGGCGCTTCAAGCACTTGGCTAAGAGTGTCTTTTTTATTAGCAATTTTTGGTAAACACGACGCTGCGAGTAAGTGCATATCATGGTTGCCAAGTACAGTAATGGCTGATTTTCCTAACGATTTAACAAACCGCAAGGTTTCCAGGGATTTGGGCCCACGGTTGACCAAATCACCTGCAAACCACAGTTGATCGGTATTTTCATTAAAAGATAGGGTGTCAAGGAGTCTTAATAAATCATCAAAGCAGCCTTGTATATCACCGATAGCATAAATAGACATTTAACTAATGCAGTGTTCTTGGAATGGATAAAGTAAATTGGGGAATTTGAGCATTAAAACTATCGCCCTCATCCGAACGCATTGTATATTGACCTTGCATAGTGCCAACCGAAGTTTCAAGTATTGCGCCGCTGGTGTAACGAAACATTTCTCCAGGCTTAAGGTAAGGCTGTTCGCCAATAACGCCGTCGCCATTAACTTCCTGAGTTTTGCCGTTGGAGTCGGTAATTAACCAATGACGATTTAACAGCTTAGCCGGGATGCTGCCTTCGTTAGTGATGGTGATAGTGTAGGCAAACACATAACGATCTTTTTCAGGTGTTGATTGCTCGGCGATGAAATAGGGTGTAGCTTCAACTAATATTTTGTTTTTTTCAGTCATTATTGGATCATATAGTGATTATTTTCTGATTATTTCATCGTAACTTATCCTTAAACGCAAGTAACTATTTTCTATCGATAAACAACCAATGAAAAAACTATTTTTTTTTACACGCATTAGGACACGACATTGCATATTCACATCTTAGGTATTTGCGGGACATTTATGGGCGGGCTTGCAGTGATTGCAAGGCAGCTGGGTTATGAGGTCAGTGGTTCTGACCAGAATGTCTATCCACCCATGAGTACACAATTACAAGAACAAGGCATTCAATTGATGGACGGCTATCGGGCTGAAAATCTGGATGGTGATCCCGACTTGGTTATTATTGGCAATGCCCTGTCACGCGGCAATCCAGAGGTTGAAGCGGTTCTGAATAAGGGCCTGAATTATGTGTCAGGTCCGCAGTGGCTGGCAGAACATGTGCTGCACGATAAATGGGTGCTGGGTGTTGCCGGAACTCACGGCAAAACCACTACCAGCAGCATGTTGAGCTGGATACTTGAGCACCAGGGCTTTAATCCGGGATTTTTAATCGGCGGTATTCCGTTAAATTTTGGCATTTCGGCACGTTTAGGGGGGGGGCCGGAAAATAAGTCAGGCTTTTTTGTGATTGAAGCCGACGAATATGATTCAGCGTTTTTTGATAAGCGCTCAAAATTCGTTCACTATCGCCCCCGTACTGTCATACTCAATAATCTGGAATTCGATCATGCCGATATTTTTCCTGATCTGGATGCTATCAAACGGCAATTTCATCATCTGGTCAGAACAATTCCGGGTGAAGGTTTAATTATTAGTCCTGAGTGCGATGCTAATATTAATGATGTCTTGGCGATGGGTTGCTGGACTCCCGTTGCGCAAACTTCAATTAATGGGGACGCACAATGGAATGCAAAATTGCTCAAAGCCGATGGCAGCCAATTCTCGGTATTGTTTGAAAATAACGGGCAAGGCATCGTCGATTGGTCACTGACAGGTAATCATAATGTTTACAACGCACTATCAGCAATTGTTGCAGCCAACCAAGTCGGTATTCTGCCCAGGGATGCGATAGCTGCTTTGGGTCAATTTGTTAATGTAAAACGGCGCATGGAAGTAATTGCCCGAATTAATGGTGTGACGCTATACGATGATTTTGCCCATCATCCGACAGCCATTGAGACAACGCTGGATGGTTTGCGTAAACAGGTGGGAGAGGAGCGCATTATTGCCATTGTAGAGCCCCGATCAAATACCATGCGCTTGGGTGTACATACCGAAACGCTGGCCAAATCGCTAGGCCATGCCGATCTGGCGATCATTTATCAGCCGCGAAATCTGGATTGGGATTTAAGCAAGCTAAAAAACTATGCCGACAATATTGAAATCTGTCAGTCTCTGGATGATATTATCGCTAAACTCAAAGTTGAAGCCGTTTCAGGCGGACATTTTGTGTTAATGAGTAATGGCAGTTTCGGCGGTATTTATCAACGTTTGCAGGAAGAGTTGTAGGGGTATTCCTTGTGGATACCCTTTATTTACTCATTCCCACAATATCAAATAGGGCGCCCACAAGGGGTGCCCCCCTATAGTTCATCAGGAACGCGACATGAATCGA
>JAYTJI010000418.1:0-4751 GCA_043731245.1 Methylococcaceae bacterium
AAAGTAAAATTGATTTCACCGATTGCTATGGAAGACGGCTTGCGTTTCGCAATTCGTGAAGGTGGTCGTACAGTCGGTGCGGGCGTTGTTGCATCAATACTTGAATAATACTTTAAGTTAGTATAATATTACAAGTTCTGTAAAGTTTGTCTGAATTAGGTCAGTAGTTCAATTGGTAGAATGGCGGTCTCCAAAACCGCTGGTTGGGGGTTCGAGCCCCTCCTGGCCTGCCACTCAGATCAAACAAATCGATATTATCTATTTAAAATAATAAAAACACATGAATACTCAAACAGAGCCAGCGGCGTCGGTTGCTGATATTGTCAAGCAAGTCTTTTCTGTTGTCATTGTGATTGCCGGTATAGCTGCATTCTACTATTTTTCAGCAGATCACTCTTATTTCAAAGAAGTTCCACTGTTGTATCGCGTCCTGGGCTTGATCGTTGCCTTGTTAATAGCGCTGGGTATGGTGTTGGCGACTGGCTTGGGCCGCACGGTTTGGGGCTTTATCCTAGAGTCCAAGCAGGAAGTGAGAAAGGTTGTATGGCCAACTCGTGAAGAAACGATGCGTACCACGTTACTGGTATTTGCCATGGTATTCATTGTTGGCTTGATTTTGTGGTTGCTGGATATGTTCCTGTTTTGGGGTGTTCGATATTTAACTGGTCAGGGCGGGTAAGGAGATGGCACTACGCTGGTATGTTGTGCATGCCTACTCAAACTTTGAAAATAAAGTTAAGCAAGCATTGGAAGATAGAATAAAAAGGGAGGGTTTGGAACAGTATTTCGGAAAGATCCTGGTTCCCACGGAAGAAATTGTTGAAATGCGCATGGGGCAGCAACGGAAAAGCGAAAGAAAATTCTTCCCCGGCTATGTTCTTGTTCAGATGGAGTTGACAGACGAGACCTGGCATTTGGTTAAAGATGTTCCCAGGGTATTAGGATTTATAGGCGGAACTTCAGATCGTCCTGCGCCAATATCAGAAAAAGAAGCAATGTCTATTCTTAATAGAGTGGAGGATGGCGTAAATAAACCGCGTCCTAAGATTCTATTTGAGGCGGGAGAGGTAATTAGGGTTGTTGACGGGCCATTTAAGGATTTTAATGGTGTAGTCGAAGAAGTTAATTATGAAAAAAACAAATTAAAAATATCAGTGCTTATTTTTGGCCGGTCAACGTCAGTTGAGTTGGGTTTTGGTCAAGTTGAAAAAGGCTGATAGCAGGGGCGCAAGCATTGCACTCCTGCTGCTTTACCGGATCTCTGTCTGAATAAGGCGGAGATTTTTGTGTCTAGGGGAGCTGAAAAGCGTTTGCACCCATATTGGAGTATAAAATGGCAAAAAAAATAACAGCATATATAAAACTGCAAGTAAAAGCAGGTGAAGCAAATCCAAGTCCGCCAGTAGGTCCTGCGCTAGGTCAGCGTGGTGTTAACATTATGGAGTTTTGTAAAGCATTTAATGCCAAAACACAGGATGTGGAAAAAGGTTTGCCTTTGCCTGTTGTTATCACAGTCTATAGTGATCGCAGCTTTACTTTCATTACCAAAACACCGCCCGCTTCAATTCTTTTGAAGAAGGCTCTGGGGCTCAAAAGTGGTAGCAGTAATCCTAATACCAAAAAAATAGGCACAGTGACTCGTGCGCAACTGGAAGAAATTGCTAAAACAAAAATGGAAGATTTGAATGCTGCTAATCTTGAAGCGGCTGTAAAAACAATTGCAGGCAGTGCGCGTAGCATGGGCCTGAATGTGGAGGGATTATAATGGCTAAGTTGTCAAAAAAAGCAAAGATCATTAAGAGTAAAGTTGATAGGGCTAAGCAGTATTCGGTCATTGAAGCAGTGCAAATATTGAAAGAGTTGGGTACTGCAAAATTTAATGAAGCGATTGACGTTAGCGTTAATTTGGGTGTAGATCCTCGTAAGTCAGATCAAAACGTGCGCGGCGCGACTGTTTTGCCGAATGGCACAGGTAAAACAGTTCGCGTGGCGGTATTTACTCAAGGCCCTAACGCTGATGCAGCAAAGGCAGCTGGTGCTGATATTGTGGGTATGGAAGACCTGGGTGAGCTGGTTAAAAAAGGGATTATGGATTTTGATGTAGTCATTGCATCGCCTGATGCAATGAGAGTTGTCGGGCAGTTAGGCCAAATTTTAGGCCCCAGAGGCTTAATGCCTAACCCCAAAGTGGGTACTGTAACTGCTGATGTTGCAACAGCTGTCAAGAATGCAAAATCTGGACAGGTGCGTTACCGTACAGATAAGTCAGGCATTATTCACTGTACGTTAGGCAAGGTAACTTTTGATGCCGCAGCAATTCAAGGAAACCTGGAAGCATTGCTTGCAGACTTGCGCAAAGCTAAGCCGACTGCTGCGAAAGGCATTTATATTAAAAAAATAACCTTATCTTCAACGATGGGCCCAGGCCTTTGGCTGGATCCAAGCAGTATTGCAAGCTAAACAGATATAAAAGACTTTGGGTTGCCGTTTTACTCGGTAACCGTCAAAGACCGCAGGTGTTGAAAAACTTAATGCAATCATGGTTGAAAAGCCGTGTTTCCTGCGCAGGCGGTAGTGGAACCTAGGTATAGGGGAAAACCGTTTAAGGGGCATCCAACAGGATGTGTTTTATTAATTCTGGAGCATTCCAGAAATTACCGGAGCTAAGCTGTGGCACTAAATTTAGATGGCAAAAAAGCTGTCGTCGAAGAAGTAGCTCAATACGCTGCAAAAGCGCATTCTGCAGTTGTTGCAGAATACCGTGGATTAACCGTCACGGAACTGACCGAGCTGCGTAAAACGGCGCGGGAGACTGGCGTTTATTTGCGAGTTGTTAAAAATACATTGGCAAAACGAGCCGTTGCGGGAACAGAATTTGAATGTATGCAAAATGGGCTTGTGGGTCCGTTATTGATTGCATTTTCTATGGAAGATCCTGGTTCTGCCGGGCGATTGATTAGTAACTTTGCCAAAACGCATGACAAACTAATCACTAAGATTGTTGCTATTGGTGGTCAGGCCTTTGATGGCTCTGAACTGGCTCGATTGGCAAGTCTACCAACTCGTGATCAAGGTATCAGTCTGTTAATGTCTGTAATGAAAGCACCTGTTCAAAAACTAGTGCGAACATTGGCGGCCGTTAAAGACCAGATGCAAGAAGCCGCATAAGCACTATTTACAGTTTAAAACCTATTTACAAAGAGGAATACACAATGGCGATCTCACAAGCCGATATTTTGGAAGCGGTCTCTAACATGACCATTATGGAAATCGTTGATTTAATTTCAGCGATGGAAGAAAAATTCGGCGTAACTGCAGCTGTTGCTGCGGCAGCTCCTGCGGCAGCAGCGGCAGTGGTTGAAGAGCAAACAGAGTTTGATGTTATTTTGACATCTTTTGGTGAAAATAAAGTTGCTGTCATTAAAACAGTACGTGGCATCACTGGCTTGGGCTTAAAAGAAGCTAAAGATGCAGTTGAAGGCGTTCCTACAGTGCTGAAAGAAGGCATTCCTAAAGCTGAAGCTGAAGACATTAAAAAGCAGCTTACAGAAGCAGGCGCTACTGTCGAAATTAAGTAAACATATTTTGACAAAATTGAAGAGACGCAGTTACTGCGTTTCTACTTAAGTATGGCTGGTGGCTTATGTCACCGGCCTTTTACTGTTTGTAACAAATACACAGTAGAAATAATTCATGACGAAAAGGTTTGGAAGCGATATGTCCTACTCTTTTACCGAAAAAAAGCGTATTCGAAACAACTTTGGGAAAAGTACTGAAGTACTTGAGGTTCCCTATCTTCTGGCAACTCAAATTAATTCCTATGCCGGTTTTTTACAATCTGGCGTTTCGCCTGAAAAGCGTACGGACAATGGCTTACATGCAGCATTTTCCAGTGTTTTTCCTATAGAAAGCCATTCCGGTTATGCGGTTCTGGAATATGTAAAGTATAGATTAGGGGAGCCCACTTTTGATGTAAGAGAGTGCCAACAAAGAGGTGCGACCTATGCTGCGCCTTTGCGGGTATTGGTGCGTCTTGTTATCTATGATAAAGAAGCCGCCGGTAATGCCAAGATTGTTAAAGACATTCGCGAGCAAGAAGTCTATATGGGCGAATTGCCCTTGATGACTGATAATGGTACTTTTGTCATCAACGGCACTGAGCGCGTTATCGTGTCACAATTACATCGTTCACCCGGTGTGTTTTTCGATCATGACAAAGGCAAGACTCATTCGTCAGGAAAGTTATTATTTAATGCTCGGGTAATTCCTTATCGCGGCTCCTGGCTGGATTTTGAATTTGACCACAAAGACTGTGTTTATGTGCGGATAGATCGTCGTAGAAAAATACCCGCAACAATTTTACTCAGGGGTTTAGGCTACGATAACGAAGAAATGATTAAAATTTTCTTCGAAACCAATAAATTTACCCTGTCTGCTGAAAAGTGCTTATTCCATATTGTGCCTGAAAGAATGCGCGGTGAAATTGCAGCGTTTGATATTAAACACAACGATCAGATATTGGTAGAAGAAGGGCGACGAATTACTGGCAAGCATATTCGTGAAATGAATAAAGCGGGATTGACTGAAGTTGAAGTCCCAAGAGAGTACCTCTCAGGCAAAATTCTCGGACATAATTTGATCGATCAATCGACCGGTGAGCTGGTTGCTAACGTCAATGATGAACTTACGTCTGCTCTAATAGAACGCAGCATAGATAGTGGTATAACTGAAATTAATACCCTGTATGTAAA
>JAYTJI010000419.1:0-2679 GCA_043731245.1 Methylococcaceae bacterium
CGTTTGTAAGCCGATACACATGAAATTCAAGCGATTCGGATTCAACTGGCAGCGCTTCAAAGTTAAGCAATCCAAGCTTAGCATAACTGAAATCGGACGGGGTGTGTTACCCCGTCCTGCTTAGGTTGAATAGTGTTTTTCAAGTTAATTTTCCAGTTGAATCTTATTTGTGTTTGTTGTCCTTAAAATACGATTCGATCGAAAAGATATACAAAGTAATACGAAAGAAATTATTAAAGTCGTCATGGTCTTTTCCTCAAAAAGGTGAACAATGATTGAGTCGAGTATTTATTCCGACAATAAAGTTAGAGCATTAATTATGCCATATTTTGTTGTGGCACTTTCTTAAAACAACCACCAGAGCAGTTGTGCTATTCAAGCCATTACCCGAAAACAGCAAGCTTGAATTGGTTCGAAAACCGTACCAAAGCAGTAACTTGGACTGTCAGCCTGCACTTAACTAGTGCGCCCTTAAGCGGTATTGGGCGGCTTTCCCCGTTCGGCTTGATCAGCTATCATTGTAACTTTGTTATGTCAGGTTTCACCAGGACAAATAGCATTGCTAATGGATTGCAGAAACTAGTTCATCTCTTAGTGAAGAGAGCTAAGCGGATGCAACATACCAGCAAGAATAACACTACATAACTCACAACGTACTGCTTTGCTTCCTAAGTTCAGTAACTTGCTCGCCTTTGATGCCCCAGTTATCAGTATGAATTTCGTCAATAATAACGACCGTTGTAGCTGGGTTTTTGTTAAGTACTTCCTGAAGGAGCTTAGTGACACCTTTGATAAGAGCAGCTTTTTGTTCCTTGGTAACGCCTTCATCAGTAATTTTTATATTTACATATGGCATAAAATCTCTCTTTGAATATGACGTTAAGGAAGGCATCCGCCCAATAAAATACCCCAAACATGAATTTAATGCACCGCGCCAAAGCATCCGCTGCATCAACTACCTATATCCAACAACCGCCCAATGCTACGAAAAACATCCGAAAACATCTCTTTTGTCAATCGTTTAGTTTGCACGTTATAACGGCTGGTATGATAAGAATCAACCAGCATGTGACCACCCGGCATTGCGTGCTGTGCATTGTGAGCAAATGCCGCACTACTAAGTTTCAGATTATAGGCTTTTAGCACTGCTTGATGGGCAACAGTGCCTAACGCCAATATTACAGCTTGTTCAGGCAGCGTTTTTAACTCGGCAGCTAAGAATTGATTGCACTGATTGATTTCATCTCCTGTCGGTTTATTCTGCGGAGGCAGGCATTTAACTGCATTGGTAATACGGCACCTTTTAAGCTCCAAGCCATCCGTCAATGCTTCAGATTTTATTTGATTGCTGTAACCAAACTCATACAGCGCCTCATAAAGCAGGAGCCCGGCATAATCCCCGGTAAACGGTCTCCCGGTCGCGTTAGCGCCATGCAGTCCGGGAGCTAAACCCACAATTAGTAATTTTGGATTTTTATCGCCAAAAGGGGCAACAGGACGGGCATGGTAGTCGGGGTGTTTTTGTTTAACTTCACACAAAAAACCATCCAAACGTTTACACTGCCTGCAATCCTGATCGAATATTTCTTTTGAATACATGTTATTAAGGTTCAAGGCAAAAAGTAATTATCTAAAGGTTATGAGTAAACCAGCAATCAAAAGACTTTTAAAAAAATGAAAAAGTCATTTTTAGGTTTTATCCGCAGCCGCATAGGCTAACCCGAAAATTTACTCCGGTCATTAAACTTTTCCCCCTTTCTATTAAAGCAATGCCCTACAATACCCTCTTAGCAACACTCAAATCATATCAATGTTAAACCACAGGAGATAACACCGCATGAAGTCAATTGAAACACTTATCGCAACTCTGTCAGGCTGGGTTTGGGGCCCACCGATGTTGACATTATTGGTCGGCACCGGACTTTATTTGACTATCCTGTTGAAAGGGCTGCAATTTCGCGTGTTACCATTGGCTTTTCGCATGATTTTGCATAAGGATCATAGCCACGAGGGCGACATTAGCCATTTTGCCGCATTAATGACAGCACTCGCGGCTACGGTTGGTATCGGCAATATCGTCGGTGTAGCTACTGCAATTACGCTCGGCGGGCCTGGAGCGGTATTCTGGATGTGGATGACGGGATTGGTCGGCATGATAACCAAATACTCTGAAGCTGTTTTGGCTGTTAAGTACCGCGAAAAGGGTACACACGGTATGCGCGGAGGGCCTATGTATTATCTGGCGAAAGGCGCAGGGCTACCTAAGTTAGGCTGGTTATTTGCATTATTCACCGCGCTGGCAACCTTTGGCATCGGCAATATGACGCAGGCAAACTCCACTGCCAAAATTTTTGAGGCCACGTTTCATATCGCTCCCTGGGTCACTGGAGTGGTGTTAATGGTATTAACAGCACTGGTGATTCTTGGCGGTATCCGCTCTATAGGAAAATTCACCTCTATTCTTGTGCCGTTTATGATAGTTGGCTATGTAGGCGCTGCATTGACTGTGCTTGCCCTCAACATTACTGAAATTCCCCATGCGTTTGCATTGATTTTTCAACACGCATTCTCACCGGCAGCAGCCACCGGCGGCTTTGCCGGAGCCAGTATTGCTGCGGCCATGCGTTTCGGTATCGCACGCGGTGTATTCTCTAATGAATCCGGTTTAGGTTCAGCACC
>JAYTJI010000420.1:0-11142 GCA_043731245.1 Methylococcaceae bacterium
GCTAGACAATTTCTGCAAAAATCTGCTAATATCATCAAATCGATATTTTGGACGTTAGTGTGTTGTTGTAAGTGACTGATTAACTGCCTGAATACAGCCGCTTCTAATTCGGTTTGAGTGCTTTTATCCATCGATATTCTCCAAAAATGAGGCATTCTAGCAGAAACAACCAAGCAAGCATGTACATTCACCATGAAAAATTTTACAATACCGCGAAGTTGAGTTTACTTAAAGTAAACATAACTGACTTATAAAATTCCAAGTTATCATTAATCTTTATTAATGTAGATTCCAGCTAACATCAACATGTTGTCAACCTGCAATAAGATAAAAATTGAGCTATTCATTACCTAAGCAAACATACTGACTATAAATAAACTTCTTCAAGATCACAGATCAAGAGGATAATTATAGAACCCACACCTGACCACCCTACCCCGTTTACTATGAAACAGCTTTTCGAATTTGTTCCTATTATTTTATTTTTTGTTGTGTATAAGCTTTATGATATTTATATAGCAACTGCGGTTATTATTGTAGCGACTATTATTCAAGTGGCATATGCCTGGTTTAAACACCGCAAAGTTGAAACCATGCAATGGATTACCTTAGGTTTGGTTGTCGTATTCGGTGGTGCAACTATCTATTTACATGATGAACAATACCTTAAGTGGAAATTTTCCATCATAGAATGGTTATTTGGCATCGCTTTTTTAAGCAGCCACTTCATTGGCAAAAAAACCTTTATTGAAAGAATGATGTCCAGTAACTTGACTTTACCGTCGTTGATCTGGAAACGCTTGAATTTTAGTTGGGCCAGTTTTTTTATCAGCATTGGCTTTATCAATGTTTATGTTATGTACAATTACAATACGGATGACTGGGTTACTTTTAAAACATTTATTGCGCCTGGTTTGATGGTTGTTTTTATGGCAGTGCAAATGTTTTTTTTATATAAATACATTCCGGAAGCCGAGGAATAACCGTGATATACGCAATTATCAGTGAAGATATAAACGATAGTTTAGCGAAAAGAATGTCCGCCCGACCTGCCCATATTAAAAGACTGCAAACACTACAGGATGATGGACGTTTAGTGTTAGCCGGCCCGCATCCTGCAGTTGATAGTGACAATCCAGGAGATGCCGGCTTTACCGGCAGTTTGGTTGTTGCCGAATTCGACAACCTGCAAGCCGCACAGTTTTGGGCGGATAGCGATCCTTATATTGATGCTGGCGTTTACGCTAAAGTGACTGTTAAACCATTTAAAAAGGTATTTCCTCAATGACATCCGAACAAATTAAACAATTATTAACGGCTGCTTTTAAGCCGGAGCTATTAGAAATCATTGATAATAGTGCGGCTCATGCCGGACATGCGGGCGCAAAAAGCGGCGGCGGTCACTATCATGTCACTATTGTCGCTGAGGCTTTTGAAGGAAAATCGTTAGTCCAGCGCCATCAACTTGTCTATAAGGCACTAGGCGACATGATGAAGCAACAAATTCATGCCTTAGGCATTAATGCCCTCTCACCCTCTGAAGAAACTAAAGGAAGCTTATAAATGAAAAAAAAGATTATCCCTCTACTTATTGTAGGTACTGCATTGATGGCTGGTTGTGACCAAAAAACCACAGAGAGTACATCTGCCATGCCTGCTTCTACTGTTGATAAAGCGGATGCGATTGCTGTTGTTAATGGTCAGTATATAGCTAAGTCCACACTTGCTGAATTGGAAAAAGAAATTGCCGAACGTGGTCATGGTCAAACTTTTCCCAAAGAAAAATTGGTTGAAGAACTGATTCATCGTGAACTACTGGTTCAAGATGCTATGCAAAAGCAATTAGATAAATCGCCTGAACTGATAGCACAGTTGGATAGCACTAAAAAAACATTGCTAACACAAGCTGATATACAAAATTTCGTAAAAGCGAATCCGGTTACTGATGCTGAAATTAAGGCTGAGTATGATAGTAAAATCGCCGGTGAAAACGGCACTGAATATAAAGCCCGACATATTTTGGTTAAAACTGAAGAAGAAGCCAAAAAATTGATCGCAGAATTAGACAAAGGTGGCGATTTTGCCAAATTAGCCAATAAAAACTCTTTAGACGCTAAAGAATCGCAAAATGGTGGTGATTTAGGCTGGTTTGTTGCCGGTCAAATGGTTGCACCTTTTTCTGAGGCTGTTGTAAAGCTGGAAAAAGGTAAATACACCAAAACACCTGTAAAAACTCAGTTTGGTTACCATGTCATTTTAAGAGAAGACTCACGCGCACAAACTCCGCCGCCAATAGAAGCCGTAAAAGAACAACTAATGCCTTTCCTGCAACGCAAAAAAGTTCAGGCTATGGTGGATGGGTTGCGTAAACAAGCTAAAGTAGAGATATTAGTGCCGCTAACTGATGAACAACCCAAAGCGCCCGCTGAAGCCACTGCTACAGAGGCCGCTAAAGAGATTGAATCAGTCGCGAAGGAAGCAACTGGTAAGGTAGAAGAAGCGGGCAAGGCCGTTATGGAAACTGCTAAAGAAGCAACCACTAAAGTGGAAGAAGCAGGTAAAGCCGCTGCGGAAACTGCAACGGAGGCAACCGGTAAAATGGAAGAAGCGGGCAAGGCCGTTACGGAAGCGGCTAAAGAAGCAACCGGTAAAGTAGAAGAGGCTGCTAAGGCCGCTGAAAAAGCAACGACAGAAGCGACTGATAAAGCCGCCGAAGCAGTCGATAGCGCAGCTAAAAAAGCAGCTACTGAAACGGCTAATGCCATCAAAAAAGCTGACGAAATGGTTTCTCCTGAACCCAAAAAATAGTTTTTTAGGGAACAAAAAAGGGCGGAATATCCGCCCTTTTTTATGCTATTTTTTCCAAATACTGCACGATAAACTGCACACTACGATTCCCTCTAAACTCATTAATGTCTAATTTATAGGCCGCTTTGATTTGTCTAAGTCCAAGCCATTGCTCGGGCTGATCAATAAAAAAAGCAATGGCATCGATAACCAGCTCACCATCAGGTTTTCTTAACACCAATTTAAGATGCCGCTGCCCAACAATACGTGACTGGATTACATCAAACACCCCGTCAAAAACAGGTTCTGGAAACTCCTGTCCCCAGGTTGCTACATTTTGTAATAAATCGGCAAACTCAATCGTCATTTCCCGCTCAGTCAACTCGCCATCAGAAAGAACTTTTTGTTCCAGATCAACAGTAGCTAATCGCTTACTAACCATGTCATCAAATGCGAGAGCAAAGGGTGGATAATCATGCATATTCAAGCTCAAGCCTGCCGCCATGGCATGCCCGCCAAATTTACTCAGTAATTTGGGATGTAAAGCGGCAATGTCGCTTAACACATCGCGAATATGCACTCCTGGAATAGAGCGAGCCGAACCTTTTATTAAATCCTTGCCCGCAGGGGCAAAGGCAATAACCGGACGATGCAGCCGGTCTTTTATGCGTGATGCTAAAATCCCTATGACACCTTGATGCCAGTTAGCATCAAATAAACAGACGCCTGCTAGAGTGTGGTGTTTATCCAGCGCCTTCATTTCACTTAATAATGCCATCGCCTCATTTTTCATAACACCTTCAACTTCGCGCCGGTCATTATTCAGCGCATCAAGCTGAAGGGCTATGTCCTTTGCCAGCGCCGGATCATCAGTCAATAAACATTGTATCCCTAAGGACATATCATCCATACGTCCCGCCGCATTTAACCTTGGACCCAATGCGAAGCCCAAATCAGATGCCACAATAGTTTGCGGATTTCTGCCGGATACTTCAATAAGTGCATTTAAGCCGGGATGACAACGCGCCGTACGTATTCTTAATAAACCCTGATGTACCAGAATCCGGTTAATTTGATCCAGTGCAACCACATCAGCAACGGTACCTAAGGCAACATAATCCAATAACTGAGCTAAATTGGGCTCTTGCACCTGATTTTTCTCAAACCAGTTTTGCTCTCTTAACCGGCTTCTTAAGGCCATTAATACATAGAAAATAACACCTACACCGGCCAATGATTTGGAGGGAAATTTATCATTATCCATATTAGGATTTACGATGGCATCAGCTGAAGGAAGCTCATGCCCCGGCAGATGATGGTCAGTCACCAGAACTTTTATGCTTGAGTCTTGTGCCGCTTTTACTCCGTCAATACTGGATATGCCGTTATCAACGGTAATAATAACATCAGGATTTTGCAGCTTAACCAGCTCAACAATTTCTGGCGTCAAACCATAACCGTATTCAAATCGATTAGGAACCACAAATGACACCTGCCCTGCCCCCAGTAACTGCAGGCCCTTAATGGCTACTGCGCAACTGGTTGCACCATCGGCATCAAAGTCGGCTACAACGCAAATTCGTTGTTGCTCGTTGATAGCGATGATTAAATGGGCAACCATCTCTTCCATGCCCGATAATAGCCACGGAGATGGCAGTTTTGACAGGGTTCTATCTAACTCTACTGCTGAAGTGATACCTCTGGCTAAAAAAATACGCTCTAATAAAGGATGAATATCACCCGCAAACGAACGCTTTTTTCCAGCGGGGCGAACTACAATGCTTTTTTTTACGCCTTGGTAATACATTAACTATCCACTTTACAACAAATGACTATGATTATAGATTAACTGGCATCAATTGATGCTCTGATTTTTTATAAGCTGTTTTATTCAGACACGGGTATATTGGTGCTATCACTTTGATGATTCAAACCTTAAATACTTGAAGCTTAACTAACTGTTTTAATCTGATGCGTATCCCTTTAATTTATATCAGTGTTATTTTACTGTGGGCGACGACGCCACTAGCCATTAAATGGAGTGGTGAAGGCCCCGGCTTTCTATTTGGCGTTACCGCGCGTATTGCGATTGGCTCGATTTGCGTATTATTTGCATTGGTGCTGATGCGCCAAAAACTAGTTTGGCATCGTAAAGCACGCCTGACGTATCTTGCGATAGCTATGCAAATTTATGGGTCAATGCTAGCGGTATACTGGGCCGCGCAATTTATTCCTTCCGGCTGGATTTCAGTGATTTTTGGCATTACGCCACTCATGACCGCTTTACTGGCAGCTGTTTTTTTAGGGGAACGAAGTCTTACACTGGGTAAGTTATTGGCATATAGCTTAGGTATTGGCGGTTTGGTTATTATGTTTGGATCAGCATTGCAGCTGGGATATGACGCCGTGCTGGGCATAGGTGGCATACTGGTTTCCGCTCTTTTGCAAGCAATCAGTTCGGTTTGGATAAAAGGCATAGCAGCGAAATTACCCGCCTTATCTCAAGTAGCTGGAGGTTTGCTATTAGCGTTACCAGCTTACCTGCTCACTTGGGGTATAGCAGATGGGCATTGGCCTAGCGCATTAACACCTATTAGTTTAGCTGCCATTATTTATCTTGGTGTAATCGCTACAACAATAGGCTTTGTCCTGTATTACTACTTACTCACGCATCTGCCAGCTACGCGGGTTGCCTTAATTACACTGGCCACACCGTTACTCTCGCTAATGCTGGGGCATGTCATTAACCATGAACCAATGACTATGAAAGTAGCTACTGGCACATGTTTTATACTCTCTGCGTTCATTATTCATGAATTCTTTGATCGCTTTCCTGCTTTAAAGCCCATAGCTAAAACATGCAAAGCCGAGGGAGGCATCAATTCGGAGCATTAATGCCCGCGCCGTAACCACTGGCAAGGCCAGGCGGTCGGCAACCGTTTTGGTTTTAACCAAGATTTTGAGTAAATCGTTATCTTGTTTAGTGGGGATTTTTTGTTGTAACGCTGTGAGATGCCACGCGCCGAACCTGCGCCGTAATAACGAATACCCAAAATGTAAATGCTCATAAACACACGTAAATCAGTGCGGAGGGCGTCAATCAAGTTATAGGTTTCACCCACTGCCATATTGCCAAACCTGAGGACTTACGGGCAAGTGCTTAGACAAAGACTATGGATCATGACTTCCTCATCAGCCGGGACTATCAGCACTGGTTTGTGACCGGTAATGCCGATTCTGATCATTCCTGCTTGGTTTGCAGCCTTGTCTAAGGTAAAGCCGAGAAAAGCCAAAGGAGTGCAGATTTCTTCACGAATTTCATGAGAATGCTCACCTATGCCGCCGGTAAAAACCAGCGCATCAATACCGCCCGCTTTGGCTGCAAAGCCGCCGATCGCCGCCCGCACCTGACGGCAAAAATAGTCGACGGCGAATTTGGCATTGTCACTATGACTGGACAGAAGCTCATTCATTTCCGAGCTTTCACCAGAGGATAAAGCCAGCAGTCCCATCTGGTGAAACACCATGTCGCTTAATTTTTCGGGCGTGTAGCGTTTTGCCAGCTCCAGCATCACGCCGGGATCAAGGTCGCCACTTCGGGTTCCCATCGGAATGCCGCCCGCCGGGGTATAACCCATCGTGGTGTCCACCGATTGCAGGTTTTCCATCAGGCAAAGACTGGCGCCGCTGCCCAAATGCGCGACGACGACTTTTTTATAAGCGACATCGCCCAAAACCTCTATAAGCATTTGGGCGATATAAGCGTAATTGAGCCCATGGAAACCAAAGCGGCGCAGGCCCAGCTCGTTTGGAATCGGCAGACGTTTGGACAGCTCCGGCATGGTGGCATGAAAAGCGGTATCGAAGCAGACGATCTGTGGTGCATTGAAACGTTGCAGGCATAAATCCAGCCCCAGCAGATTGCCGGGCAAATGGAGCGGGGCAAGATGGATCAACCCTTCCAGCCGCGAACGCTCGGCCGCATCAACCCGTCTTGCCGGATCGGTAATATCACCGCCATGAACAAAACGATGTCCTATCACGTCCGGCACATCACCCGCCAGATCGTGCAAAAGCTGATCGAATGCTGTCCTTTGGTCGAGTACCCGCTCATAGCGAAAATTGCGCCGCGTACCGCTAGCTGCAAACAGGCTTGCCTTGATCGAAGACGAGCCGCTGTTAATGGTTAGAACTGAGCGCTTCAATAGGGCCATACCCAGTTGTCAACCACAGGCAAATCAGTACCGTGTTCGTAAGCATAGTTGCTGCATTCGATCTGCATGTCACGCATGCTTTCTTTGACATGCGCACCCGCCACACGTAAAGCCGGAATGCGGTTGATGGCATCGATTACCAGGCTGAAACGGTCGATCTCGTTCTGGATAGCAAGTTCCAGCGGTGTATTAATGCTGCCTTTTTCCTTGTAGCCGCGCACATGCAGGTTCTTATGGTTGTTGCGGCGATAAGCCAGCCGATGAATCAACCAGGGATAACCGTGGAAATTGAAAAGAATCGGTTTGTCCAGCGTAAACAGGCTATCGAAATCCTTGTCTGATAAACCGTGCGGATGCTCTGCTTCAGGCGTCAACTTGTACAGGTCAACCACGTTGATGAAGCGAATCTTGAGTTCGGGGAAATTTTCGCGTAGCAACACCACCGCTGCCAGCGCTTCCTTGGTAGGAATGTCGCCTGCACTGGCTATCACCAGATCCGGCTCTACGCCTTGATCATTACTCGCCCAGCTCCAGATACCGATACCCTTGGTGCAATGTTTGATCGCCGCATCCATGTCCAAAAATTGCAGATGCTTTTGCTTGTCGCAGACGATGACGTTGATGTAATTGGTGCTCTTCAGGCAATGATCGGCAACCGACAACAGACAGTTTACGTCGGGTGGCAGGTAGATGCGCGTCACCTCCGGACTTTTGTTGACCACCAAGTCGAGAAAGCCCGGATCCTGATGCGTAAAGCCGTTGTGATCCTGCCGCCATACAGTGGAAGTAATCAGCAGGTTGAGTGATGACACTGGCGCTCGCCAAAGGACTTCCTTGGACATGGCTAGCCACTTGGCATGTTGGTTAAACATCGAATCAATCACATGCACAAAGGCTTCGTAGGTTGAGAAAAAGCCGTGGCGACCGGTGAGCAAATAACCTTCCAGCCAACCTTCCAGCGTGTGCTCGGACAGCATTTCCATGACCCGTCCGTCCGGCGACAGTTCGCCGCCATCGGCATCTTCCGGCAGATAGTCGGCCAGCCAGGTTTTTTTGCTGGCTTCATAAACATCGTCCAGCTTGTTTGAGCTGTTTTCGTCAGGGCCGAATACGCGGAAATTGTTCATGTTCAGGCGCATGATGTCGCGCAGGAACTTGCCCAGCGGACGCGTGTTTTCAGCGCTGGTGGTTCCTGGCTTGGTCACAACAGCCGCATAGTCACGGCAGTCCGGCATATGCAGAGCTTTGCGCAACAGACCGCCATTGGCGTGCGGGTTGGCACTCATACGCCGTGTGCCCTTGGGTGCCAGGGCTTTAAGTTCGGGTAACAGTTGACCGTCTTGGTCAAACAGTTCTTCCGGCTTGTAGCTGCGCAGCCAGTCTTCCAGTTGCTTGAAATGCGCAGGTGTGTCGCGCACGTTGCCCAAAGGCACTTGGTGAGCACGCCAGAAGCCTTCTACTTTTTTACCGTCAACTTCTTTCGGCCCGGTCCAGCCTTTGGGGCTGCGTAACACAATCATCGGCCAGCGCGGACGGACAGGCTTGCCGCTGGAACGCGCTTCCTGTTGTATGCCGCGAATTTCCAATACACACTGTTCCATGGTTGCGGCCATAGCCTGGTGCATAGTGTCCGGGTCACTGCCTTCCACGAAATAAGGCGTCCAGCCGTAGCCCTTGAACAGGTTTTCCAGTTCCTCATGCGAGATGCGTGACAGAATGGTGGGATTGTTAATTTTGTAGCCGTTGAGATGCAGAATGGGCAGTACCGCGCCATCCCGAATCGGGTTGAGAAATTTGTTGGAATGCCAGGAGGTGGCCAGCGGAGCGGTTTCAGACTCGCCATCGCCGACCATCACTGCAACGATCAAATCCGGATTGTCATAAGCAGCACCGAAGGCATGAGATACGCTGTAACCCAATTCGCCGCCTTCATGGATAGAACCCGGTGTTTCCGGTGTGCAGTGACTACCGATACCGCCCGGAAAAGAGAACTCTTTGAAGAACTGGCGCATGCCGTGTTCATCTTCACTCTTGTTCGGATAGACCTCGCTGTAAGCGCCTTCCAGATAGACCGGGCCGAGTACGCCCGGCGCACCATGTCCGGGGCCTGCCAAAAAAATAGCATTCAAATCGTACTTATTAATCAGCCGGTTGAGGTGGATATAGGTGAAAGAAAGGCCGGGGCTTGCACCCCAGTGACCCAGTAAACGCTGCTTTACATGTTCTAACTTAAGCGGTTCGCGTAGCAGCGGATTGTCCCGTAGATAAATCATGCCCGCCGCAAGGTAGTTGCAGGCACGCCAGTAGGCGTTAATCTTAGTGATTTCTTCTTGGGACAGTATGGTCGGTTGGCTGGTCATGGTTTATAAATCCGGGGTTGGTTTCAAATAAAATAATTTCTTTTACCACTATATAGCTTCATTGTGACGACTTTATGGCAAGTCGGCTAATAATATTACAAAGTGTGAGTCTTTTAGAGCATGAAAGCAGGTGAAGTATTTACAGCATTGCTGAATCATTACTTTTTATATACAAATCTCTTTTTTCATAAAGCTGTCACATTTATAAAGTAGTCTCAATTAATTAGAATATAGCGTTTTATGAATCGGTAATCCATACGTATGTTAGCCTCTAAAGATGTCACTCCAGATCCCTACGAAGATATACTGAAACAACTTCTTGCAGAGGTCACCGAGTTGCGCCAAAAAATTGAAATTAATGCCAATCAGCGCCTGCAAAAATATCAGGACAACTATCATGCGGGTATTTTTTCAAAAAGCGCCTGCAATCTTGCGCATTATCTTGCCATGCGGCAATTTGATTTGCGTCATTTGCAGGATCGCCTGGCTCAGGCCGGTTTATCTTCGCTGGGTAGAGCTGAAGCATCGGTCTTATCGACACTGGATTCGCTGATAGATGTATTAAAACGGGCAACAGATAAACACTATCTGCCGGGTGAAAAGAACCCCAGCGAATACGGCTTTAATCGGGGTCAGCAGCTGCTGGAACAGCATACTATTGAATTATTTGGGCCCTTTCATGAGCACGATGAGCATGGTAGAGCGCATGTTATGGTGACCTTGGGCACAGAAGCGTCGCGGGATTACCTATTGGTTAGTTCATTACTTGAAAAGGGCATGACCTGTGCCCGCATCAATTGTGCTCATGATGATCCGGTTATCTGGCAACAGATGATCGGAAATATCCGCCTTGCAGAAACAGAAATGGGCCGATCCTGCCGTATTCTTATGGATCTAGCCGGGCACAAGATTCGCACCGGCCCCATTGCTTTGGGACCTCCAATTCATCACATCCACGTACAAAAAGACTGGACCGGTAAGGTTGTAACGCCAGGGTATCTAATATTAACCATTGCCCCTGAAGGTCCCTCCGCTGATAGCTCACTCTTTAGAGCATCCATCTCTAAGCCCTGCCATAAGAAACTGGTGCCAGGAATGTACCTAGGATTTACTGACAATCAGCACAAGCAGCGTTACCTGAAAATTGAAGAAATACTTTCTGACACGGATTGGTTAGTAAGTTGTGAAAAAACCGCTTATTTGGTTTCAGGTTGCACCATAACGCTTACAAAGGCAATACAGACCGGTAAAACCAAAGCAGTTAAACCCGTTGATGCCTTCAAACTCGGTCAATTTGCTGGCGAGCCACTGCATATTCGTGTCTTTAAAGATCAATTATTGTTATTAACGACTGCAAATGTCGCCGGTAAACCCGCTGAATATGCAGATCAGGTCTTGATTCATCCGGCTCAAATTGGCTGTACACTTTCTTCGGCAATCGAGAAATTGAAGATAGGCCAACAAGTCTGGATCGATGATGGAAAACTGGGGGCGATCGTTGAAGCCGTCACCGAGCAAGGTGCGATGTTGCGGATCAATGTGGCAAAAACCAGCGGCGTCTGCATTCATAGTGACAAAGGAATTAATTTTCCGGAAGCCGAGTTTAATTTGTCGCCCCTCACGCAAAAAGATTTTACGGATCTGGATTTTGTTTGTGCGCATGCTGATTTGGTCGGATTTTCATTTGTAGAAACCCTGGAAGATATGGAATGTCTGATAACCGAGCTGGCGAAGCGAAATGCCTCAGCAATGCCAATTATCGCCAAAATAGAAACCAACCG
>JAYTJI010000421.1:0-5450 GCA_043731245.1 Methylococcaceae bacterium
CTGGCTTTCGCTAGCGCGACAATCATTTTTAACCGGCCTTCAGCAGTAACTGCGATACTTGGATCATGCGCCAATATTTCAAACGCCAGCGTCTGTAGCGCATCACCCGCCAAAATAGCGGTGGCTTCATCAAAAGCAACATGACAGGTCGCTTTCCCGCGCCTAAGATCATCATCATCCATAGCCGGAAGGTCATCATGTATCAAAGAATAGACGTGGATAAATTCAACCGCACAGGCAGGGCCATCCAGAGCCTCCGGGGCAATGCCCAGGGTTTTTCCAGTGCAATATGTCAGCATGGGGCGCATACGCTTACCGCCATCCAACGCGCTATAGCGCATCGCCTGATGAAGTTTTTGCGGCAGTAACTGCCCACCGGGAAGACGATCCTCCAAAGCCCGCTCTACGCGGCTTTGACAAAAATTAAGGTATTCTTTTAACGCATTACTCATCAGTAAAGGGCTCCAGGGTTTGAGTGCCGTTTTTTTCGATTAGAATCTGAACTTTCTGTTCCGCCTCCTGCAAGGCTTTTTGACAGGTTCGGGTAAGCGTGACCCCGCGTTCAAAAGACTTTAATGACTCCTCCAGGGGAATATCGCCTTGCTCCAATTGGCTAACCAATTGTTCAAGTTCTGCGAGAGAATCTTCAAATAAAGTCGTCGTTTTCTTTTTCGGCATGTAGGTAAAAATGTTTAAATGGAAGGACGTATAAATAAACTGTGCATTATATGACAGGTTTAACAAGGATGTTGTGCTATCGATTAATACAAAGCAGAAGACATCCTCATTTATTCTTGAAAATCCATCTGTCTAATACTGACAAACTCTTTATCCGCCACTAATGCACTGCAAACCCGATCCCCTAAATCAATATCCAGCACATGCCACGCAGTAGCCTGTCCACACTGATCAGGGATTCTTAAAAAATCCGTGGGCTTGTCAGGATTAATGACACAGTGATTTAATCCTAAAGAAATGCCATATCCCGTGGCTTTGACAAAGGCTTCTTTCCGTGTCCAGAAACGATAAAACTCCAGGTTTTTTTGAGCTTCCGGCAAGTTAGCCCAGTAGGCAGCCTCTTCTTCAGCAAAACATTTATCAACCAATGCAGACAAGCTGGTTCTGGGTTTACAGATCTCAATATCGACGCCCAGTTGACAGTGCGAACCTATGGCAATCATCAACCTATCCGCAGTGTGGGACAGATTGAATGCCAACTCGGGATAATCAGGAAGATAAGGTTTGCCATGCCCGGTTTTTTTTATCTTTATTTTTTCCGGCGACTGATTAAGCGTTTGAGCCAGTAAGTTTCTTAATCGCCCATGTATTTCTACGTAGCGTTTGTGTAACAACTCATTTTTAAATTTTCGGGCTTGCGTTTGCTCGGTTTCGTCGAGAACACGCCAGTAAGCTTGATAATGCGCCTCTTCAGTAGTTACCTTGCCATACCATATTTCAACTTCATTACTGCCCAACAACCGCCCTGCCCTCACCCCGTTTATCACTGGCGGCGGCCAATGACTTTGTCGTTTTATTCAACTGCACTGCCTGCATATCGCCATAGTGGTAACGTGCTTCTTTCAGTTGATGCCCCATCGCGACAAGACCTTTAATCTCAGCATCAGACAGTGCATCTTTTTCGTACTCAATCACATCAGGCATAAATTGATGATGGAAGCGCGGCACTTGAACCCATGAATCAGGCGCGTTGCCTTTGGCAAAATCCAGTGCGGCTAACAACACCATCGAAATAATGCGGCTTCCGCCAGGCGTACCTAACACAGCAATACGACTATCGCTTTCAAGAAAGGTGGGCGCCATACTGGATAACATGCGTTTTCCGGGTGCGATAGCATTAGCAGCTCCCCCCACCAAACCGTAGCCATTCATAGCGCCAGGAAGACTGGCAAAATCATCCATTTCATCATTCAATAACACGCCCGTTCCTGGGACTACAAAACCCGATCCAAACGGAAAATTAATACTAAGCGTTGCGGCGACCCGATTACCTTCATCGTCAATAATGGAAAAATGGGTGGTATTGGTGCCTTCTGGTTGTTTTTCTATTTCGCCAGACAGCCTATCACTGGGTAAGGCTTTATCCAGCCGAATACTGCTACGCAAGCCGGCGGCATAATCTTCATTCAACAAACGTTTAACGGGAATATCAATAAAGTCTGCATCACCCAAATATAAACTACGGTCATGATACGCGCGGCGCATGGCTTCCGTTATCAGATGTTTACGCGTTTGTTCATCCGTTTTTTGCAAATCATAGCCCGATAAAATATTTAAGGCTTCAATCAAGACAATACCGCCAGAGGATGACGGCGCAGCGCTGGTAATTTTTATGCCATTGTATAACCCTCTGACCGGTTCCCGCTCGACAATCTGATAAGACTCAAGATCCTCTTTAGTCCAGATACCGCCCGCTTTTTTGACACCCTTAACCAGCTTTTCGGCTATGCACCCACTATAAAATCCGTCCCGTCCCGATTCAGCTATATGCGTTAATGTCTTGGCTAAATCCGGTTGTTTGAGTATTGAATAAGGTTTGGGTAACTTGCCATTATCCAGAAATATCCCGGCTGCCTCAGGGTATTTATTGATTAACTCCGATCTAAATTTGAGTAATTTCAGGTAACGCCCGCCAATCGCATAACCCGTCTGAGCATACCGGATTGCCGGAGCTAAACTTTCCGCCAGTGGCAACTGCCCATATTTTTCCGACAAATGCACCAAGCCCGCAGGCAATCCCGGAATAGCGGCCGCTAAAGCGCCATCGAGGGATAATTTTGCAATCACCTTCCCTTTTTGATCCAGATACATAGTCTTGTGAGCCGCCAATGGTGCTTTTTCACGACCATCAATCAGGGTTTCAAAGCTGTCTTTTTCTCTGTGCAGCAACCAGTAACCACCGCCCCCCAAGCCTGAACCCGTGGGTTCAACAACCGCCAATGCCGCGCTAACCGCCACCGCCGCATCAAACACATTGCCGCCTTTATCCAATACCTCAAAACCCGCAGCCGTTGCCAAAGGATGCGCACTGGCAATCGCCACTTTATGCCCATCGGCATAAGCCTGTGACCCCCAGAAAACAGCGATTAAAATAATTGTTGTATAACATTTCTTTAGCATTTTTTTTACCTGATTGATAGTAAGCGGATAAATAAAGGTGTATCGCATATCACTACAGAACGTTTAGTGTAAATCGAGCCCCAAAAAGATATGTGCCGCTTACCCTTGGCTCTGCCAACAAACGCCTAACCTGATGCCAGCAATGCTTGTGCTTTAGGAAGTCTCCCCGACATCATGCAAAACCGCATCAATTAAACTCTGACGAATATAAATTCCGTTTTTTTGCAACTGCACGGTATAAGGCTTAATGGCATCAATCAAGCCTGCTTTTTTAGCACGCCTTAAAATGCCTAATGTGCCAATGCGATTAACACCGAAACGTTCTGCGACTCGACGTGCCTGCGCGTCATCAAGTAACACAGTACATTCAGGAAGATTGAGTGCTAAGGCAATTGCTTCAGCTTCACCTGGATCAAGCAAAATGGACAAAGGTTTTAACAAATCCGGTTCTGGTTTTTCAATGATTAGCCAATCAAGTTGACTTATAGCCAGCGCACCAGGTAAACCCGCACCGTAAACGGTGATTTGTTCCCATACTTTCTGCGAACTAACAACCCGCTGGTAAAGCTTTGGCAATAACTCAAGTGCTGAATAATGGATAAGGCAATGAGTGGACTGCTATCGCCTACTATCGTGTTTTTAGTCATCCTTTAGCTCGTCTGCGATTTGGTCATCATCAAGATTGATGACAGGTATTTCTAAACGTCCCAGCTCAAACATGAATTGCAATTTAGTCATATTACAAAACTGTGCGGCTTTGCCTAAAGAAAAGCGGTGCAGTTCGAATAATTTAACCGCGAGTAGAAAAATAAGTTCTTTTTCGAGTGCTTGCGGTGATTTTCCTGATGTTATTAGCAGATCATCAGGATAAGGTAACGATAAGGTGTGCATAATGATGTTCCTGAGTTTATGTGTGCCGTTAATTCCCATGCTCCAATCCTGAGCGTAGCCGAAGGACTGGAGCATGGGAACGAGAAAAAATCTCCACAGTTCTATGAAGACTGCTCCCAAGCCTTTTGCGCTTGTGCCGATAACGATTCCACGGATTCATTAGGTCAGAGTTTCTTTTGCCATTCGGTATAATCGAATTTATCGCGCTTGATCAGCATGATAAAACGCTCGGCGTCCACCATACCCAATGTAGAAAAAATGGATTCAAAACCGCTATTGATGATTTCGCTGTCTGTTCTCATGGGTTAGTCTCTTCTTGGATGAATGTCAGCAGATTAACAACATTAAGCTCAGTTATCTTTCGGGCTGTTTTTATTAATTGTTTATCCGTCGTTACGAAATAATCAGCCTTAACCGATTAAAATATTTTCCTGAATATCCAATTTTGCCTGGGTTTCCAGAAAGATATTTGAATGAGACTGGTCATCGTAAGGCCGATTAAAACAGCAATTGTCCAGATATATCAGCATCGTTGATTCGTGTTAAATAGTGTCGCTATCGCGATGGGTTATTTGAAACCGGTTCCTCACCGGCATGCGGGAATCGCTCTGTTTGTGGTGGATTGCCTAGCGGCGAATCCACCCTACAGGTCTTCATAAATTTTGTTAGACCGTATTGTACGGCCCAAGAAAGCGCACGCCGTTAAAATGAATAAGATACGATGGCGCATCCGCCACCCACACTTCGGTTTCCCATGCGATTTCGCCCAGATACCGGCCCATGATGGAGCGGTTCGGAAAAGCGGTCACATAGACAAGCCCGGCAGTTGATCCGGCGAACAGCTTGGTCAACTCGGCGTGTCGCTTGCCATCGACAGGGCCATGACTGGTGACAGACTCAATCAGCAATAACCAATTTTTCTCGACGAAATGAAGCGCCACATCAGGCATCTTGCCGTGAGAATCCACACCGACGCCCAATTTGGTCAGCAAGGCCGCATCGAAGTAGCCCCATTTGTCACCAGTGTCTCCGGCATAGACCAACAGACTACCGGGAGCGAAGCGCGGGCCAAAGTCTTCCACGATGGCACGGATCAGTTCGCTATGCTCGCCAGGGCTGAGGGTGATTTCCTTACCCGGTGCAATCTGCATTGGAATGCGGTTTTGCTCACGCTCCATTGCGTACTTTGTCGCCAGCGTCTGATTCAGAGACAGATAAGTCGTCAGGTTATCGTGCCATTCCGGGGAACCGAAACTACGCAGCAGGGTTAGCACAGCTGGAGCAACTTGATAAACAGCTTTCCTGATTAGTAAGATGCTTCAGCCAGCGCCAAAAACTCCGTCATTCCGGCAGGGAAGCCGGAATCCAGAGCCATGGATGGTAACTTGCAGCACTCTGTATTCGATTTAAGCACAATGCCA
>JAYTJI010000422.1:0-3489 GCA_043731245.1 Methylococcaceae bacterium
TCATCCTCCTATCATGAACGAGGTTTAAGCGCTTGTCAGACTCACAACCGTTAGAAATACAGAGCTCCTTCAGACTCATTTATCATTGGAAGAGGCTAAAAGTTGACTATTTTGGTAGGTTAAGTATAGTTATGACAATTTACTTATTTTTCTGAGGGATACTCCCGTGCGCTTAACTACTAAAGGCCGTTATGCAGTAACAGCCATGCTGGATCTTGCTTTTCACAGCCAAATAAAACCGGTTACCTTAACTGATATTGCGGCCAGACAAACTATTTCCCTATCTTATCTGGAACAGCTATTTGCCCGTTTGCGTCGTGCCAATATGGTAAAAGGCTTTCGCGGCCCTGGGGGTGGCTACACCTTGGCTGACTCAGCACAAAACATTAACATTGCCGACATAATTGCTGCTGTTGATGAGCCGATTGATGCCACCAAATGCGGCGGTGAAGCCAATTGCCAAAATGAGAAATCGTGTTTAACCCACGACTTATGGATGGGCTTGAGCGACCAGATCAGAGAATATTTAAAAGGCATCACCTTGGCTCAGCTGCTAGAAAAACATAACGTCAAGGAAATCGCCAAAAGACAGGAGCAAGACGCCCAGCAAGTTGTTGAAATACATCGCCATACGGAATTAATGTCTAATTTGAATGATTTACTTTGATCACAATGCCACAACACCCATCGATGACAGGGTGTTTGAAGCAATGTTGCCGTTCCTGAAATCGTTCTACGGCAATCCTTCAAGCTTATATCGTCACGGCAGAATCGTTCGTAGCGCTATTGATGCCGCCCGTGAACAGCTTGCGGCACTAATCGACACACAAGCCGCGCAAATTATATTTACCAGCGGTGGTACTGAATCGAACAACCTGGCATTAGCCACATTACCACACCTAGGCAGACTCGCCATTTCCGCTATTGAACACCCCTCTGTCACTGAACCTGCCCTGCATTTAAAAAAACTTGGGGCTCAATTAGATATAATCAATGTGGATGCCAACGGACACATCACTCAAACCGCTATTGATACGATTATTAAAGCAAAGCCGGGGTTAGTTTCGATCATGCTGGCAAATAATGAAACCGGGGTAATCCAGAATTTAGCACCCTGTGCCCGGCAATTAAGGGAAAACGACATTACTGTCCATACCGATGCCGTACAGGCACTAGGTAAAATCCCCGTGTCATTTGACCGGCTTGGTGTGCATTTGATGTCGCTATCCAGCCACAAAATCTATGGCCCTAAAGGTTGCGGCGCACTGGTATTTGAAAAAGGCTTAGCGATAAATCCCGTTTTTCTTGGTGGCGGACAGGAGCAAGCGCTAAGGGCCGGAACTGAAAATGTCGCCGCCATTGTTGGATTTGGAAAAGCGGCGGAACTTGCGAAAGCCGAACTTGCCAAACGCAGTACACAACTGCTGGCTTTAAGAAAACAGCTGGAAGAAGGTTTATCAACGATTCCCGGCGTAAGCATTTTTGCGGAGCAAGCCGACCGCTTACCGAATACTGTCCAGTTTGGCCTCCCTGAAATCGATGGTGAAATGTTATTGATGAAACTCGATCAAAAAGGCATAGCTGTTTCCAGCGGTTCGGCCTGTGCCAGTGGCGGCAGTTTACCCAGTCCGGTACTGATTGCCATGGGAGTGAAAGCAGGGCTTGCAAAAAGTGCAATCCGCGTCAGCTTAGGTGTCACTAATACATCTGCTGAAATTTTTGAATTTATTAATCAATTAAAAGCCTTGGTTTACCAAGCATAAAGAGGGTGTTATGTCTGTTTCATTAACTGAAAGTGCAGCTCGTCAAATTAAAAAACAGCTGGAAAAACGCGGTGAAGGCATCGGTTTAAAGTTAGGCGTAAGAAAATCCGGTTGTTCGGGCTATGCTTACGTACTGGACTACGCCGATACACTTAACGAAAATGATGCTGTGTTTGAAGGCTTCGGCGTTAAAGTCATCGTACCGGAAAGCGATCTCGAATTTGTTGATGGCATCGAACTGGATTATCGCCGGGAAGGTATCAACGAAGCTTTCCAGTTTAATAATCCCAATGTTAAAGGAACTTGCGGGTGTGGGGAGAGTTTTTCGGTAAGTTAGGCAACCCGCAATAAATACCCTGATAAAGCAAAAATTGTAGGATGTTGACGCCGGAAGCGCATCCTATGGGGTGGTAGTTTTTACGGATTACATCACGCCACCTAATACATTCCACTATCCCCCCCCTGCCCTATACAGCTGGGTGTGATTAAAAATGCGGTTTTTTTCATTCGTGTGGTGCGCACCACGCAGCAGCCGAAAAGGTGCGCACAGCGCACCCTACCCAATTACTGGCCTGAGATTAAACCGCACTTTTAATCGCACCCACAGCTTCAAGATTAACTATCTAATGACTCATAAACATTTCGAACAAATTGGCTGGATCGGCTTCATCTTGATCATTAGTGCATATTTGTTTGTTACCCTCAAATTATTGGCTGTCAATTCCAGCATGTATCATCTGATGAATTTAACAGGTGCTTTATGTATGGTCGTAAACGCCAGGCATAAAGATGCCAAGCCGCTATTTTGGTTAAACGTGGTTTGGTCTTTGATTGCTGTCATTGGTTTGGTACAAAGCAAATAAGTGTTTATTGTTGGCGCAAAGACAAGCCAATAGTCATAACGATCACCACGCATCAAACCCATCAAAATAAAGACCTGCTTCAACAGCATGTCCTCTAGCATTAAATCACGCTAATCGGCAATTATTACAATGGCTAAGGATGATTTTCCCAGCCGAAATTTAATTAAACTGTGTTATTTAACGCATTTATTTCAAAAAGTGAGTCATATGCCACACTTTTTGTTAAAAAATTAAGTAAATTTACAATAAAATAAACATTATCAATGTGTTGAAACTATGGCATAAAACCTGCTTTATACATTTATCATGGATTTTCCATGCGAACACATATATTGACCAAGGGAAGATTGCATGAAAAAAATAATTTTAATATGCTTGGGCGCAGGCTATTTAAGCGTCGGTATAGCGGCCGGGCCAATAAAAGCAAAAAATACCAGGACAGCCGCCGGGCAAGCAAAAGCTAAAGACACTGGGAAATATCAGGGCGACGACATCACGGTTTATTCGTCAGCAACGGCCACAGATAGAAAATTCCCAGACACCACCAAAGCCACGCCTATCTTTAAAATTGATGAGGTGGATGTCAACACCAAAACCAATGTGGCAACCGTTGAAGACTTCTTGCGGTTCGCACCCAGCTTATATTCACGCAGACGTTATATTGGTGATCAAAACGCGCTGATTGGCATACGTGGCTCTAACATTTTACAGACGGCACATACGCTGGTATATGCCGATAGTGTGCCCTTATCTAACCCCGTCAACGTCAGTTTTGCAGGCGTTCCTCGCTGGTCTCAGGTCGCACCCGGTGAAGTCGAAACTGCCGAAGTGCTGTATGGCCCCTATTCTGCGCAATACGGCGG
>JAYTJI010000423.1:0-3139 GCA_043731245.1 Methylococcaceae bacterium
CGGACTGTCCAGAGTACGTCTAAAGCCCAAACAATATTTCTCGGATTTTCCATCATCCGGGTAATCAATTGCCTGAGGGTAATCTCATATTCACGATCAACATTTTTATCCCGCGCGGTAATTTCAGACACGTTCTCTAAGGTCACTCGGGCAAAAGCATCCAGTGCGTCATGCAGCATTCCTATAACCAGTTTAGCCATATGCTCCAATTCATGATGAGAAAATTTGCTTTCGATCCCAGCCATCTTTATTGCCATCTCAGCGACGCACTCAGCTTTGTCGCCTATTATTTCAATCTCATGGATGATTTTCATCACCGTAACTAACAACCTTAAATCAAATGCCGTAGGTTGCCTGCGTGCTAAAACCTGCATACATTCCAGATCGATTGCCATTTCCAGTGCATCAACCTGATTATCTTGCTTGATAACCAGCTCGGCCAGCTCCAAATTGCCTGTAGAGTAAGCCTCTACTGCCAGTTCTATTTGCCGCTCAACCAAACCGCCCATGGTTAAAACTTTATTGCGTATATCTTCCAGTTCTTTATTAAACTGTTCGGATATATGCTGCCCTAATTTACTGTTGTCCATTGTCCGCTCCTGATTATCCATACCGACAGGTACTGTAATCTTCTGTTTGTTTTCAGGCGTTATTTGTGCTTAACCGGTTGCGGCTTTAACTTCCAAATATCCCGATTATATTCACTGATCGTTCTATCGGTAGAAAATTTACCACTGTTCGCACAATTTAAAATACTCATTTTAATCCAATGATCTTTATCGCGATAGGCATCTTCAACGCGTTGTTGCGCATCGATATAACTACGAAAATCAGCAATCGTCATCCAGGGATCATGTGGACTTTTTATGGAATTGATCACATCATCAAATAGACCCGGTTCAAATTGATTAAAGTGGCCGGACTCCAGAAGATTAATAACCCGCTGCAAATCTTCATCCTGGTCGATAATAGCGATGGGATCATAGTGACCTCGCCTGGCTTCAATTTCTGCTTCCGTCAAACCAAACAAAAAGAAATTTTCATCACCCACTTCTTCACGAATTTCAATGTTGGCGCCATCCAGTGTGCCGATAGTGATTGCGCCATTCATCATCAGCTTCATATTGCCGGTACCTGACGCTTCTTTGCCTGCTGTCGATATTTGTTCGGATAAATCAGCGCCAGGACATATTTTCTCCATGGCTGAAACGCGATAATCCGGTAGAAACAGCAAGGTTAATTTGTTACTCATGTCCAGATCTGAATTAATAACCTGAGCAACATTATTGATCAATTTGATGGTTTTTTTGGCCATACGATAACCGGGAGCCGCTTTGCCACCGATTAATACGCATCTTGCCACCCGGTTATCAGCGTCACCTCTTTTAATGCAGTTATATAGATGAATCACATGTAATACATTTAACAGTTGCCGCTTGTACTCATGAATACGTTTAACCTGCACATCGAACAAGGCATCAACATTTAAATGCAGCTCAGTGTCGTGTTTGCTTTTTTTATAGTCAATCAAACGTTGTTTCGCTGCCTGTTTGATGGCGTGCCAGCGTTGCCGGAATTGAGCATCTTCAGCGTAAGGCTCCAGCCTTTTCAGTTGTGATAAATCCGTAACCCATCCATCGCCTATCGTTTCTGTTATCAGACTTGCCAACTCGGGATTACAGGCCGCTAACCAACGGCGCGGTGTTACCCCATTGGTTTTATTATTAAATTTATGCGGCCATAGGGCGTAAAAGTCACTGAACAAACCTTGTTGCAATAATTGGGAATGCAAGCGGGCAACTCCGTTTACGGAAAAACTGCCCACTATAGCAAGATGCGCCATTCTTACCTGCTGTTCATTACCTTCCTCTATAATGGACATTCTACGTAAGCGCTCAGCATCGCCTGGCCAGTGCATGGAAACTTCAGCCATAAAACGAGCATTAATTTCAAAAATAATATCCATTACGCGTGGTAATAACCGTTGCATTAATTTAACAGGCCATTTTTCCAGCGCTTCGGGCAACAAAGTGTGGTTAGTATAAGCCATGGTATTTTTGGTGATAGCCCAGGCTTCATCCCACCTTAAGCCATGCGTATCCATCAGCAGGCGCATCAGTTCAGCAATCGCTATGCTCGGATGGGTATCGTTTAACTGGAAACAGCTTTTTTCAGCAAAGCGGCTGAAATTATTCCCGTGCGCCCATGTCCAGTGGGCAATAACATCCTGCAAACTGGCAGAAGCCAGAAAAAATTGCTGGCGTAATCTCAGCTCTTTACCATTTTCATTGGCATCATTGGGATACAGCACCATGGTGATATTTTCAGCGGTAATTTTTGCTGCGACGGCTTCTGCATAATCGCCTGCATTAAACTCATCCAGGTTAAACTCTTCAGTAGCCACCGCCTTCCACAACCGTAACGAATTAACCGTACCATTCTGATAGCCGGGTATCGGCGTATCAAAAGGCACTGCCAGCACATTACAGGTAGCTACCCAACGATACCGTTGCCTGCCATTTTCATCGATTCTAACTTCAGTATGACCGCCAAATTTAATGCAATGCGAGTATTCCAGACGCTCAATTTCCCAGACGTTACCATGCCGTAGCCAATGATCAGGTTTTTCAACTTGCTCTCCATTCACAATAGTCTGGGTAAACATGCCGTATTCGTAACGTAAGCCATAACCTATAACCGGCAGTTGCAAGGTAGCGCAGCTGTCTATAAAGCAAGCGGCGAGGCGACCCAGACCGCCATTACCCAAGCCCGCATCCGGCTCACTGCTGATCAACTCTTCAATTTCAATGCCGAGGTCATACATCGCCTGAGTCACTGTATCGGTTGCCCCCAGATTAAGCATGGCATTACTTAAAGTGCGACCCATTAAAAATTCCATGGACAGATAATAACCCCGTCTACAGTCATTATCCTTGTAGACCTGATGAGTAGCCTTCCAGCGTTCCATCAAGCGGTCACGAATCGCTTGTGATAACGCTTCTCCCGCATAATAAGGTGATCGGCAGTTCTCATCCCTGCCTAACAGATGGACATAATATTGTTTGAAATCATCAATAAAATCATGTTTTTTCATGCCCTGTTCGGGGAGTTTAGTGATTGATGACTTGGGCTTGCTGAT
>JAYTJI010000424.1:0-6854 GCA_043731245.1 Methylococcaceae bacterium
CTTCTGAAAAAAGTAAAATTGCTTGAGGAAAAAATTCAAGCGTTTGAAGAAAAAACGTAACTTCTCATTCTACTTAGGGAGTGTTTGCTAGACCTGCGAGGTTTTTAAAACCTCGCAGGTCTAATACGAAAAAACATAAGTAGCGGTTGATTTGACTCAAAAAAGCAATCTTCGCTAGAACACACTAACGAATAACCTAGTAATATAGTACACTATATTTATCTAATAAATGGCCCGGCACAATGACAGCAACAGACAACGTACACCTGCACGAAATCAATAAATTTGGCTCGATGGCTGAACGCTGGTGGGATGCCCAGGGTGAATTTAAAACCTTGCATGATATTAACCCGTTACGTATCGAGTTTATCCAGCGCTATGCGGATATTGCCGGTAAGCGCATTGTTGACGTGGGTTGCGGCGGCGGTATTTTAACCGAAGGTCTGGCTAAACACGGCGCTGATGCGCTGGGCATTGATCTAAGTGAAGAGCTGATTGATATTGCCGATTTGCATGGGCTGGAGTCGGGTGTGAACGCGCATTATCAAAAAATCAGTGCCGAAGCATTAGCTAAGCTACAGCCTGAAAGTTTCGATCATGTTACTTGTATGGAAATGCTGGAGCACGTCCCTGATCCCGGTTCAATCATTTCCGCTTGCGCTACCTTGGTTAAACCCGGCGGTATGGTGTTTTTTTCCACGCTCAACCGTAAACCTAAAGCCTATTTATTGGCCATAGTTGCAGCGGAGCATGTCCTGCAAATGCTGCCGAAAGGTACGCATGATTATAAAACCTTTATTAAGCCTTCTGAACTTAGCCAGTCAGCGCGTGTGGCGGGTCTTGAGCTTCAGGGCATGGTTGGGATTGAATACAATCCGTTTACTAAACATTTTAGCCTTGGAAAAGACGTTGACGTCAATTACATCGCGGCTTTTAAGCGTCCTGAGTAGATACGCTGATGTCGAAAGATTTCAAATTATCATGCGTGTTATTCGACCTGGACGGCACCTTGGTGGACACCGCGCCGGATTTAATTTTATGTTTGAATAAAGCCTTAAGTAGTCACGGCCTTACGACTGTTCCAGCTGAGACCATCAAGCCGCTTATTTCATTTGGTGCAGTTGCAATGGTTAATGGAAGCATAAACCCATCTATATCAGAAACATTGCGGGCAGACATACTGGAAACCATGCACGATCTTTATCAAAATAATATTGCCGAGCATACGGTTTTTTTTAAAGGTATGTCAGAGACGCTAGCTGCTATTGAAGCGCAAGGGCTTAAGTGGGGCGTAGTCACTAATAAACGGGAACGCTTTACCAACCCGCTGATGGCTGCCCTAAAGCTCACCGATCGGGCAGCTTGCATTATTAGCGGCGATACCACGGCAAATCCTAAGCCCCATGTAGAACCTATGTTGGCTGCTTGCAAACAGGCGGCGGTAAACCCTCAGGAATGTGTCTATATCGGCGATGCCAGTCACGATATTATCGCTGGAAAAAATGCCCAAATGAAAACACTGGCCGCACTTTACGGCTATCTTAAGCCCGGTGACAGGCCGGAAACATGGGGTGCTGATGCTTTGATAGAATCCCCCGAACAATTAGCGATTTGGATATCGTCAGTATTATGCCATTAAAAAATAACGTTATTTTAATTACCGGCGCGGGTGGTGGCCTGGGCAGCACCGCAGCCTTAACGCTGGCCAAAAACGGCGCACATATCATTTTGCTGGATAAAAACATCCCTAAACTGGAAAAAGTTTACGACGCGATTTTGGCGGCAAACGCCCCTGAACCCATTATTTATCCGTTTGATTTGGCCGGAGCTAACGAAAACGAGTATCAGGAATTGGCGAATAAAATTGATGAAGAATACGGGGCATTGCAAGGTCTGTTGCATTCAGCCGTAGAGTTCAGCTCGTTTACGCCTATGTGCCAATTCAGTACGAAGGATTGGGGGCATACCTTAAACGTCAACTTGAATGCACCTTTTTTACTCACGCGGATTTTATTGCCCGTACTGCAAAAGAGTCAGCACGCGTCCATAGTATTCACGTCTGATGCTTCTGCCAGAAAAGCTCACGCCTACTCAGGCGCTTATGGAGTGTCGAAAATAGCTATGGAAGGTTTGGCTAAAATACTGGCTGAAGAGCTGGAATCAGCTAATAAAATCCGGGTCAATACATTGATACCGGGGGCTGTTGATTCACCCTTAAGAAAACGCGCCTATCCGGCAGAAGATAAAGCTAAATTGCCCACTATGGACTCATTAGCGCCTGCTTATTTGTATTTATTTGGCTCTCAAAGTATTGGCGTAACCGGCCAGACGATTGATGCCCGAACCTTTCACTTATAACTCATTTTTATGGCAGAACGAGAAAGCTTTGTTTTAACCAGAGATGTCAATATTGTCACTATCCCTGACGGTACGCCCAGTACCTTAAGCAAAGGTGAAATAGTGACCATACACCAGTCTCTTGGTAATAACTATACGGTGGTGACTGAGCAGGGTCACATGGTGCGTATTGATGGCGCTGATGCCGATGCCTTGGGCAAAGAACAACACCAATTGCATACGCTGGTATCAGAAACCAGCGTTGAAGCGGTGGAAAAAAACTGCTGGGAAGTCATGAAAACGGTTTATGACCCGGAAATTCCGGTGAACATTGTTGACCTTGGCCTGGTTTATTATTGCAACGTAAAACCGGTCGGTGAAGGTAAGAATGATGTCCGCATTATGATGACGCTAACTGCACCGGGTTGCGGCATGGGGCCGGTTATCCAGGGTGACGTGGAAAAATGTATCCGTGCGCTGCCGGGTGTTGCCAGCGTGGATGTTGAGGTGGTTCTTGACCCGCCCTGGTCACGGGAGATGATGTCCGAAGTGGCGCAGTTGCAGTTGGGCTTGTATTAAAGAAGAGCTCTCAAATTAGCAGATTCTTTAATAAGTAGGCGTTGTGAAGACACTTTATTATAGTCACCCGGATTTTCTTTTACATGAAACAGGCACGGGTCACCCTGAATGTGCGGATCGCCTTAGACGTATAGCAAAAGCGCTTGAAGCGCTGGAGTTTGCAAACTTAATCAGAGTATCACCACCACTGGGCACAGAAGAGCAAATCAGGCTAATTCATCCGTTGTCCCATATTGAGGCTATACGGGCCGCAATACCCAAACAAGGTCAACAGCATCTTGACCATGATACGATATTGTCGCCAGGGTCGGAAATGGCCGCTTTTCGTGCGGTAGGCGCGGTTTGCGACGCCGTTGATAAAGTTATGACTGGCCAGGCTGACAATGCCTTTTGCGCAATACGTCCACCCGGACATCATGCCGAACCCTTACAAGCGATGGGCTTCTGTCTGTTTAATAATGTAGCGATTGCAGCCAGTTATGCACGCCGCCATTATCATCTGGAACGTATCGCCATTGTTGACTTTGATGTCCATCATGGCAATGGCACGCAAACGGCTTTTTATAATCAACCCAATGTCCTTTACGCATCCAGCCATCAAATGCCAAATTATCCCGGCACAGGCTATCCAACAGAAACCGGTGTCGGCAATATTATCAATGTACCGCTGGCAGCGGGTGATACAGGTGTTGAATTCAGGCAAAAATACAATACCATCATTTTACCTGCACTGAAAAAGTTTAAACCCGATTTGCTGCTTATTTCAGCGGGATTTGATGCCCACAAGGATGACCCGTTAGCATCAATTATGCTGGTGGAAGATGATTTTCGATGGATTACTGAAGAATTGATGAGTATTGCTGATAGTTCTTGCGAAGGCAGAATTATTTCCGCATTAGAGGGTGGTTATAATCTCAATGCGTTAGCGGCCAGTGTTGCCGTTCATGTTAAAACCTTGATGGGGTATAGCACCAAGCCCCTCTAAAAAGTTTTGATTTTTTTAGCTGAAACTGACTGGCGACTCCCGACCCATTGCGGCCTAGAAGATAGATTTTTGAATGGCTGCACACTCACGTATAGCTGCCAGTCGGGTTTATAGACTTTATTGGCTACGGTCATTGCGAGAACGTTATTCTTTATGCGTTGTTTCCATTCTTTAGGTGTAGTTTCTTGATTTCATAATCGCAATTTCTTGCACTTATCCGATATTTTCACCTCGAATTAATTGATTTATAAAATCACTTTTTCTCACATTAATTGCACCTGGCGTTTTGCCTTCTCACATTAAGTGATTTTATCTGACGGAATTTCTCACTTTAAGTGATTTTATCCGACGCTTTCAAAATTGGGTTTGGGGGTAAAACAAGACAATACACCAGAGGTTTTCGCTGTGTCGTCGCTCGAAATCCTATGAAACAATTCTGTCGATTGTTTAAACTCACCAAAAAATATAGTGTCCGCAATGTATTAGGCTACTCCGTCTACAACAAGTCATTACATTAGAGCGTCTTTGCCCGTTATAATGCCAGGCCGCTTATGAGCTGATGGCTATTTAAAACATACACAACAGGACAACACAATGACAAGTACCCGGCAACGCGCTGAACTACAACGCCAAATTTGGCAAATTGCAAATGAGGTTCGTGGTTCAGTTGATGGCTGGGATTTTAAACAGTATGTATTAGGCACTTTGTTCTACCGTTTTATTAGCGAAAACTTTGCCAGTTACATTGAAGGCGGTGATGAAAATGTTAATTATGCTGCGCTCGCCGATGATGTCATCACCGCAGAAACCAAAGACGATGCCATTAAAACCAAAGGTTATTTCATCTACCCCAGTCAGTTATTTGCAAATGTTGTCGCCAACGCCAACAGTAACGCCAACCTGAATACCGATTTAGCCGCCATATTTTCCGCTATTGAAAGCTCTGCCAATGGCTACCCGTCAGAACTGGATATTAAAGGCTTATTTGCTGATTTTGATACCACCAGTAATCGGCTGGGCAATACAGTAAAGGACAAAAACACCCGTTTAGCCGCTGTGCTTAAAGGGGTTGAGAAGCTTAATTTTGGCAAGTTTCAAGAAAGCCAAATCGACCTGTTTGGCGATGCCTACGAGTTTTTAATTTCTAATTACGCCGCCACTGCCGGTAAATCGGGGGGCGAGTTTTTCACCCCGCAAAACGTGTCCAAGTTGATTGCGCAACTGGCCATGCACAAGCAAACCACTGTCAATAAAATTTACGACCCGGCAGCAGGTTCAGGCTCGTTATTATTACAAGCCAAAAAACACTTTGATGCCCATATCATTGAAGACGGCTTTTTTGGTCAGGAAATTAATCACACCACCTTTAACCTTGCGCGTATGAATATGTTTTTGCACAACATTAACTACGACAAATTTAATATTGCACTGGGCAACACCCTGTTAGACCCGCATTTTGGCGACGACAAACCGTTTGATGCCATTGTGTCCAATCCGCCTTATTCGGTGAACTGGATTGGCAGCGACGACCCAACCCTGATTAATGATGAACGCTTTGCTCCCGCAGGTGTGTTAGCGCCAAAATCCAAAGCAGATTTTGCCTTTGTGCTGCATGCGCTGAGCTATTTATCCAGCAAAGGCCGCGCGGCGATTGTCTGCTTCCCCGGTATTTTTTACCGAGGCGGAGCCGAGCAGAAAATCCGCCAATACTTGGTGGATAACAACACTGTTGAAACCATCATTTCTTTAGCACCTAACTTGTTCTTTGGCACCTCGATTGCCGTCACCATCTTGGTGCTTTCTAAACACAAAACCGACAACAAAACCCAGTTTATTGATGCAAGTGCCTTGTTTAAAAAAGAGACCAATAACAACACGCTCACCAATAGCCATATCGAGCAAATTATGGCGGTGTTTGATGCTAAAAATAATATTGAACACTTTGCAAAATCCATAGAGCATGCTGCGATAGCCGCCAACGATTACAACCTATCGGTAAGTTCTTATGTGGAAGCTAAAGACATCCGCGAAGTGATTGATATTACAAAGCTGAATGCCGAGCTGAAAACCACCGTAGCGAAAATAGACCAGCTACGCGCCGAAATTGATGTCATTATTGCCGAGATTGAAGCATGAGTAATGTGATTTTTTATACCACCGATGACGGCGCTACCAAGATTGATTTACGTCTGGAAAATGGCACGGTGTGGTTGTCGCAATTAGAAATAGCCGAACTTTTTCAAACCACCAAACAAAATATCAGCAAGCATATTCAGGCAATTTATGACGACAATGAGTTAGAAGAAAAAGCAACTGTCAACCATGAGTTGACAGTTCAAAACGAAGGCAACCGAGAGGTTTCACGAAATATTACACTCTACAATCTTGATGTGATTTTGGCTGTTGGCTATCGTGTGCGTTCGGTTCGTGGGGTGCAGTTTAGGCGATATGCTTCCACCGTGTTGAAAGAGTATCTCGAAAAAGGTTTTGCATTAAACGATGAACGATTAAAAAACCTCGGTGGTGGCAACTACTGGAAAGAACTACTCGACCGTATTCGGGATATTCGCTCCAGTGAAAAAGTCATGTACCGCCAAGTGCTGGACTTATACGCCACTGCAACGGACTACGATCCCAAAAGTGAAGACAGTGCCACTTTTTTTAAAATCGTGCAAAACAAACTGCACTATGCCGCCCACGGCAACACCGCCAGCGAAGTGGTTTACTTGCGTGTGGACAGCGATAAACCCTTTGCAGGTTTAAGCAGCTTCAAAGGTAGCCAACCCACACAAGCCGAAGCCATGATTGCCAAAAACTACCTTAATGCACAAGAATTGAGGGTGCTGAATAACCTCGTATCGGCGTATTTTGATTTGGCGGAGCTCAACGCCATCGAAGAACGTGAGATGCGCATGACGGACTATATCCGTGAATTGGACAATATCCTGTCATC
>JAYTJI010000425.1:0-3956 GCA_043731245.1 Methylococcaceae bacterium
ACGGCGGCGCAATCAGTCGAAAAACATCTGTTTTCCGTCAGCTCAAATTCAAAGATAACATTGGCTCCGACTGCCTCCCCCGGTTTTGCATGCTCTCCATGTAGGGAAGAAGGTGTTCACCCTTACCACCTATGTAATCGCATGAGCCAATCGATTAGACCAGGTGAAATCATCTATGCTGACGGAGCAGGGTTTGATGTAAATTGGGTAGATACGCTTTATGGAGCGGGGTCGTTGGCCGGTTATGCTCAGTTTAAAATCGTTCACACGGATGTGGTGATGCTGCCGCTTTTACAAAAAATAGAGTTTGACGATAAAAAACACTGGCAGTTGTATGAAAATTTGAAATCAGAGGCGAGAAGGATGATTGACGGTCGACATCGGACTGTGGTTGATGTGCAGTATTTAATTGAACTGTGGGAATTATGTATGTGTATGAGTAGATCTATTTAAGCTGTGATGATGCACTGATCACTTGCCGCATTTACGCGACATTTAGTAAAGCGTGTTAATCAACTGCTGACCGTCAAATCATCAGCAGCTGTTTCTCCCAAGTACCCAGTTTTATTGTGTTATAGTGCAATGTCTCTAATAGCCCGTCATTCACTTTGCGCCGTTTTCAATAACGGATATTCAGGTTAATCATTAATGATCGAACCCGTTGCTTTACAAGATTTCTTTATCACTTTTTTCTCATCCGCTTTAATCATATTGGCAGGTGCAAGTTATGCATTACTGTTTTCATGGTCTAAAGTGAATCCAAATTTTCGCATTAAAATTGCCGCTTATGTTGCTTATGTCGTGCTGATAATTTCCGTGGCTGAATTAACGCGGGCTGCACATTTTCAAGGTTACTGGCTGATTATTTCTTTCTTAATGGTTATAGGCTATTTTTTTGCACCCATAGGCATTTGGCATCTGTGTGTTAAAACACATGCTCCTGCTGCCCCTGATTTAACAACAATAACAACGGAGGAAAAGCTATGAATGAAACACCCTTATGGGCTTCGGAATCATTCTGGAAAAAAACGGCAATCTGGGTAACAGCGGGGGCATTTTTGATTTTAGTGGTGTTGACCATGGATTCATTAAGCAAGACCAGCGCAGGCAGTAAACGGGTACCCGCCTACAGCGTTATTAACAAAAAAATCGATTACCAATACAACAAAGAATTGCATAAATCTATGCCGGTAATTGGTGAAAATGAGTTTCTGTTCGGTAAAGAATACACGGAAGAAGAAGCGCGGCAATTGGTCGATTTAGGTAAAAAAACGACACAAGCCAAAAACTGTATGAATTGCCATACCTTATTAGGTAATGGTGCTTATTACGCCCCTGATTTAACTAAAGCCTGGTTGGATAAAGGCTGGATTTCCAGGGAAATGCGCGAAGACATGATGGTGAAATTTTTAATAGACCCTGAAAACAATGCCCGTACTTTTGGCAGCAACCGGAAAATGCCAAATTTAAAGATTACCGAACAGGAAGCAAAAGGCATTATTGCCTTTTTAAAGTGGATGTCGAGTATTGATACCAATGGCTTTCCCTATAACTTTAAAACCATTAATGCCGAGGAATGAGCATGAATACAAGTGGATTAAATGGGGTCATGCAAAATGCGACCGCTTTATGCGAGAAATCGCGTGTCTGTCTCAATAATTTCAAAGCATGGGTGCAATTAGACAGTAGTAATTTAAGTAATGGGCAGCAACTGGCCGTTAAATATTTCACGGTTGCCGTTATTTTGTTTTTCGCGCAAATTCTGTTTGGCATGTTGGCCGCGACACAATTTATCTATCCAGGCTTTCTTTATGAAATTCTGGATTTTAGTGTCAACCGTATGATCCACATTAATGCCATGATTGTGTGGATGCTGTATGGCTTTATAGGCTGTGTTTACTGGTTTCTTGAAGATGAGAGCGGTACTGAAATTGTCGGCCTAAAACTGGGTAATATTGCCTTCTGGGTACTCACTGGGGCTGTCACCGTGGTGGTGCTGGTTTATTTGTTAGTGCAGATCGGTCCTGGTAAGGATTCCAGTCTTTGGTTCATTAACGAAGGCCGTGAATATATTGAAGCGCCACGTTGGGCGGACATCGGCATTGTGGTTGTCATGCTGATATTTTTCTATAACGTAGTCGCTACGTTCAGTAAAGGCAAATGGTCGGGTATTGCAGGGGTTCTAACTCTGGATTTGGTGGCATTGGCCGGTTTATATGTTGCAGGTATGTTTTATATGACCAACATTACCCATGAACAATACTGGTGGTGGTGGGTCATTCATTTGTGGGTCGAGGCAACTTGGGAGGTGCTGGTAGGCGTAATCATGGCCTGGTCACTGATGAAACTATTAGGCGTCAGACGTAAAATCGTACAAACCTGGCTGTATATTGAAGTTGCCTTGATGTTTGGTTCGGGTATTTTAGGCTTGGGTCATCATTATTTTTGGATCGGCACACCCGAATACTGGCTGACCATCGGTGGTTTTTTCTCTGCCCTTGAACCCATTCCACTGGTCGCTATGGTGGTTCATGCGGTTTATGATTCCGGTGCTCATGCGTTTAAAAACGGTAACCATCCGGCGTTAGCCTGGATTATTGCTCAAGCTTTCGGCAACTTTTTTGGCGCAGGCGTTTGGGGCTTCATGCACACTCTGCCACAAATCAACATATTTACCCATGGTACGCAGTGGTCAGCTTCACATGGCCATTTAGCATTTTTTGGTGCTTACGCCACGATTAATATTGCGTTCTTTTATCTGGCTATACAACACTGGCGTGGTGACGTATGGATGGGCGGCGGCAGCCAGAATGCTTGGCGTTGGAAATGGGCTTTAGGTTTACTCAATGGCGGCGTTCTTGGTATGACGATTGCTTTGTTGATAGCAGGTTACGAACAATCTTTTATTGAGCGTGCCGTAGAAGGCTCAACCTGGGGAGGGTATTTTACCGCGCAAAATCATCCGTCATTTCAAAGTGCGATGGTCTGGCGTTTGTTTTTTGGCGGTATGACTTTTGCCGGATTTATTTTGTTAGTTTGGGATTTATTAACGATAGGCAAGGGTGAAACGAGAAAAGCGCCTGAGGTTATTGAAGGTTAAATAAGTCAGGCGTTAAGTACAAGGCGAAAAATATAGCTGTGTATTTTGAACCTTGTACTTTTCTCATCAATCAATAATAGCAGGAGCGCAAGCCTGTTAAATACAATAGAAATTTAGTTTCCTCATTAAATCAAGACCCAGATTTTAAACAAAAGCCATTAAATTCAGCATTGGTTATTTAAGCTTGGCTTGCTAGTGGAAATCAGTTTTTTCTGTATGGAGAATGCCTATGCCCCGTGTCGTTGCCTTATATCGTTATCCCGTGAAAGGTTTTACACCTGAAGCATGTGAAGTTTTAGAGGTTCTTGCTCAAGGTCGAATCGCGGGGGATCGGGTTCTTGGTATTCGCTTTGCCAATTCAGGCGTGATTGATGATGCTTGGAGTACAAAACACGAGTTCATTGCTCTAGTGAACACGCCAGGCATGGAGAGCATGCAAAACCGGGGGAGGCAGTCGGAGCCAATGTTATCTTTGAATTTGAGGTGTCGGAAAACAAGTGTTTTCCGTATAGTCTTTTATTAAGCCGATAGGCCGCCAGAAAATATCTTATTTGCTCCTGTCTCCCCCTCAAATAATGTACGAAAACTATTGTCGGATTTAATCCGACCCTTTACACTATACGGAAATATTTTCTATGGAGTTTTCCGTACATGCTGGTTGGCTATATGCGCGTCTCGTCTGAATCGGATCGTCAAACCACTGATCTCCAACGTGACGCATTGCTTGCGGCTAGGGTGGATGAACGGCATTTGTTCGAAGATAAAGCCAGTGGTGCGCGGGATGATAGACCCGGTCTCGCCAAGGCGCTTGAGTTTGTCCGGACTGGTGACTGTTTGGTGGTTTGGAAACTTGATC
>JAYTJI010000426.1:0-3914 GCA_043731245.1 Methylococcaceae bacterium
CTCTATCAGTCATAACACCATTTGATGTTGATACAATAGCAATCCCTAACCCGCCAAGAACTTTTGGCAATTCGTCTTTAGATTTATAAATACGTAAACCAGGCCTACTAATTCTTTTTATCGTTTCAATTACAGGCGCACCTTTGTAATATTTCAACTCAATAGTCATTTCAGTGTGACTACCCGTTGTTTCAGTGCTGAATTCTGTAATATAACCTTCTTCTTTTAGTACCTTAGCAATAGATACTTTTAATTTTGAAGAAGGTTGTTTAATGCTTTTTTTACCAGCGGATTGCCCGTTTCTAATACGAGTCAGCATATCTGCTACTGGGTCTGTCATACTCATTTTCTTATCTCCAAACTTGATCTAACAGATCTTACCAACTTGCTTTGACTACGCCAGGAACATCACCGCGCATTGTAGCCTCTCTTAATTTATTTCTACTAAGACCAAACTTACGGTAATACCCATGCGGACGTCCAGTTAAATTACATCGGTTACGGACTCTTGTAACACTTGAATCCCTTGGTAATTTTTGGAGTTGTAAATGAGCCGTTTCTTTATCTTCGTATGACGCGTTAGGATCTCTGATAATTTCTTTGAGAGATTTACGCTTAACATCATATTTTTTCACTAATTTTTTACGCTTGTCTTCGCGTGCAATCATTGATTTTTTTGCCATGTTAAAACCGCCTTTTAGCTCTTAAATGGAAAATTAAACAGCTTTAACAAAGCCAAACCTTCTTCGTTGGTCTGGGCTGTAGTTGTGATAGTTATATCCATACCACGCAAAGTATCAATTTTATCATAATCAATTTCAGGAAAAATGATTTGCTCTTTAACCCCCATGGAATAATTACCACGCCCATCGAAGCTTTTTGAACTTAATCCTCTAAAATCACGAATTCTAGGAATAGATATACTTATTAGCCGATCTAGAAATTCGTACATTCTATCGCTACGTAAAGTAACTTTACAACCGATAGGCATATCATCACGAATTTTAAAACCGGCAATTGATTTTCTTGCCAAAGTAACAACAGGTTTTTGACCGGAAATCTTTTCCATGTCAGAAAGTGCAGATTGTAGTACTTTTTTGTCGGCGACAGCACCGCCAACACCCATATTAAGTGTTATTTTAGTAATACGCGGAGCCTGCATAATAGATTTATAAGCAAATTGCTCAACTAATGCTGGAAGTATTTTTTCTTTATATACTGCTTCTAATCTAGCCATGATTCATCTGCACCTTACACATCAACAACTTCATTTGTTGACTTAAAATATCTGACTTTTTTTCCATCTTCCAGAAACCTAAAGCCAATTCTATCTGCTTTTTTTGTTTCAGGATTATACAATCCAATATTGGAAATATTAATCGGCATATCCTTGATAATTATCCCACCTGAAACGCCAGCATTTGGGTTTGGTTTTTGGTTCTTTTTAACCTGGTTAATTCCCTCAACTAAAACCTTATTATCTTTCAAAATCTTGGTTACTCTACCACTCTTACCTTTATCCTTACCGGTACGAACGATAACATCATCACCTTTTTTAATTTTTGCCATTTTTAAACCCTACCTTATAAAACTTCAGGAGCTAGTGAGATAATTTTCATGAATTTCTCCCCTCTTAGCTCACGTGTTACAGGGCCAAAAATACGGGTACCCAGTGGCTGTAGATTGTTATTAAGAATAACAGCAGCATTGCCATCAAAACGTATAACAGAGCCATCTGGTCTACGAACACCTTTACGGGTTCTAACGACAAGGGCGTTATATACTTCACCTTTTTTTACTCTTCCACGAGGTATCGCATCTTTAATACTGACCTTGATGATATCACCAATGCCAGCATAACGCCGATGTGACCCCCCCAATACTTTGATACACATGACCCTTTTTGCACCGCTATTATCGGCGACGTCAAGGTTAGTTTGCATCTGAATCATGATTTATTCCTACACTCTGTATATGAATAGCTTATGCTATTTGTTAGTACTTTCTAAGACTTGAACTAATTTGAAAGTTTTATTCTTAGATAAAGGCCTGCATGATGTGATAGCGACCACATCACCTTCCTGGCAAACATTTTGTTCATCATGAGCCATCATTTTTGATGAACGTTTAATGTATTTACCGTAAACAGGATGCTTTACAACACGCTCAACCAAAACTGTAATGGTTTTGTCCATTTTATTACTGACAACCCGACCGGTGATCGTCCGCAATTTAGTTACATTCTCACTCATAATTATGCACTCGCCATTTCATTTAATATGGTGTGGATACGTGCCACATCGCGTCTAACCTTTTTTACTTGATCGGGTTTTGACAGCTGTCCAGTGCCTTTTTGCATTTTAAGATTAAATCGCTCGCGTGATAGATCGAGCAACATCGTCCCTAATTCGTCTTTTGATTTTTGGCGTAACTCACTTGCTTTCATTACATTATTGTCCGAGCAGTAAACAGTGTTTTTAAAGGGAGCTTAGCAGCTGCTAATGTGAACGCTTCGCGTGCCAGTTCTTCAGAAACACCTTGTATTTCATACAACATAGTTCCTGGTCTTACCTGAGCAACCCAGTATTCTACACTACCTTTACCTTTTCCCATACGAACTTCTAATGGTTTTTTGGTAATGGGCTTATCTGGAAATACTCTTATCCATATTTTCCCACCACGCTTTACGTGGCGAGTAATCGTTCTACGAGCAGACTCGATTTGCCTTGCAGTCAGCCTACCGCGACTAACTGATTTAAGACCATACTCGCCGAAGCTAACTGATGATCCACGCACGGCAGTTCCGTTATTTCTGCCTTTATGCTGCTTACGGAATTTAGTTCTTTTAGGTTGAAGCATGACTATATTCCTTCAACTATTTCTTAGATTCAGAGTTAATAGATGCAATATGTGCATCCATGTCGAATACTTCGCCTTTGAATATCCACACTTTGATGCCGATAATCCCATAGGTAGTATTTGCTTCCGCAGTTGCATAATCAATGTCAGCTCTTAAGGTATGCAAAGGCACCCGGCCTTCTCTGTACCATTCGCTTCTTGCGATTTCAGCTCCGTTTAAACGACCACCTACATTTATTTTAATGCCCTCAGCACCTAAACGCATTGTATTGGTCACGGCACGTTTCATTGCCCTGCGATACATGATTCTTTTTTCAAGCTGCTGAGCCACACCTTCAGCCACTAATTGCGCATCCAGCTCCGGCTTTCTAATTTCTTCAACGTTCAGTTGAACTGGAATACCAATCATTTTAGATATTTCTTGACGTAAAACATCAATATCCTCGCCTTTTTTACCGATTACAATACCAGGTCTTGCTGTATGTATCGTAATCTGTGCATTATTCGCCGGGCGATTAATTTGGATACGACTTACCGAAGCGTGAGCTAATTTTTTCTTAATAAATGCTCTGACCATTAAGTCCTGATACAGGAAAACCGAATAATCCTGGCTGTTTGCATACCATCTTGAATTCCAATCCTTTACAATTCCAAGCCGTATGCCTGTTGGATGTACCTTTTGACCCATTTTCTGCCCCTACTCGAATTCTGCGACTTTTATTGTAATATGGCAGGTTCTTTTAAGGATATGATTTGCATTTCCTTTAGCTCTTGCCTTGAATCTTTTCATGGTCGCCCCTTCATTGACATAAACGGTAGACACTCTTAATTCATCAATATCTGCACTATCATTATACTCTGCATTTGCTATTGCCGACTCGAGAATCTTTTTAATTATAGCCGCAGCTTTTTTTGAACTGAATTTTAATGTATTCAGAGCCTTTTCAACTGGCATTCCACGAATTTGATCACCAACCAATCGTGCTTTTTGAGCAGATAATGGAGCGTTGTTTAATTTTGCTGAAATTTCCATCACTTATTCTACCTAGACTTCT